>CAZMLP010001038.1:0-5870 GCA_964566745.1 uncultured Verrucomicrobiota bacterium
CCTCGTTGATCAAATCGTCGATTTGACCCTTGAGCGGGCGCAAAGTGATCCGGGGATCGATCAGACCGGTGGGCCGCACGATTTGCTCGGCAATGGAACCGGCGGACCATTCCATTTCCTGGTGGCCCGGGGTCGCGCTCACGTAAAGAGATTGCCGCATGAAGCCGCGAAACTCGTCGAAGTTCAGCGGCCGGTTATCCAGCGCGCTCGGCAGGCGGAACCCGTGACCGACCAACACCTCCTTGCGCGACCGGTCGCCCGCGTACATGGCGCCGATCTGCGGAATGGTGGCGTGGGATTCGTCGATGACCAGCAGGTAATCGTCCGGAAAGAAATCGAGCAGTGTGTAAGGGCGAGAGCCGGGCGGACGGCCGCTGATGTGTCGGGAATAATTCTCAATGCCGGAGCAAAATCCCATTTCCTCCATCATTTCCAAGTCGTACTCGGTCCGCATCTTGATCCGTTGCGCCTCGAGCAGTTTGCCCTCTTTCTCGAATGTCGCGACCCGCTCGCCCAGTTCCTGCCGGATGGTGAGAATCGCCCGCTTCATCTTGTCGGCGGGCGTGACGTATTGCTTGCTCGGATAAATCGTGACGCGCTCCAGATCTTCCAATTTGTCGCCGGTCAACGGCTCGAACCGGGTGATGCGCTCGATCTGGTCGCCAAAAAACTCAATGCGCAACGCGTCCTCGGTCCAGGACGGGCAGACCTCCACCGTGTCACCGCGAACGCGGAACTGGCTGCGCGTGAATTCGATGTCGTTGCGGGTGTATTGCAGGTCGATCATGCGGGAAAGCACTTGATCGCGCGTGATCTCCTGGCCGGTCCGCAAATGAATGATCATCGCCTCGTAATCCTCGCGACTGCCGATGCCGTAGATGCACGAGACGCTGGCCACCACCACGACGTCCCGGCGCGAGAAAAGCGAACTGGTCGTGGAAAGGCGCATCCGCTCGATCTCCTCGTTCACGCTCGAATCCTTTTCGATGAACGTGTCCGTGCGCGGGATGTATGCCTCGGGCTGGTAGTAATCGAAATAGCTGACGAAATACTCGACCGCGTTGCGCGGGAAAAAGCCTTTGAACTCCGCGTAGAGCTGCGCGGCGAGGGTCTTGTTGTGAGAAATGACCAGCGTGGGCCGGTTGAGATTCTTGATGACGTTTGCGACGGAGAAAGTCTTGCCCGACCCGGTGACCCCCAGCAACACCTGGTGCTTTTTGCCGGCGAGAAACCCCTCGGTCAGCTTGGCGATGGCGGCCGGCTGGTCCCCGGCGGGCGGGTATTGCGAAACCAGTTCAAACATGCCCGGCGAAGTTAGGAGCGCGGACGGGGGGCGTCAATTACGGGATGAAAGGCAGCCCACACACGCGCTTGTTTTGCGGAACTCTTTGCAATAATCTTCAGATATGAATTGGCAGCAAGTCTGCGCGGACGAAAACTTGCACGATCGTACTCGTCGGGTCAGTTCCAGCCCGGGCGTGGTGCTGTGGGACACCGGGCATCTCGGCGGCTTCAACGCCGGCAAGGCCAGCAAACCTTTATTGAGCTTCTCGATCTCCCCGGACCAGCCGGTGGGTTACGCGGACGGCAGCGTGAAAAGCAATCCAAAGTCTCAAATGAAACCGAGAGCAATGGGCGGCCCCTCCGCGGACACGACCTACTTTTATTGAACCTGAGCACCGCAAGGTAGCCTGTCTTGTGGCTGGGGTTCAAAGTGGCGGGCAACCTTCGCTCAAGCGAGGAGGGCACCACCGCGTTTGGCGTTAATGACTGACTGCGTCAAACCAGCACCGGCTCGTTTTGACCGGCTGGCTCGGGCTCGACCCACTTGTTGTGTTCCTTGATCAGGTCCACCAACCGATCCACCGCCTCGGCCTCCGGGATGTTGAACTTCACCGGCTTTTTGCCCACGTAAAGATTGATTTTGTTCGGCGCGCCCCCCACGTACCCAAAATCCGCGTCCGCCATCTCGCCGGGCCCGTTCACAATGCATCCCATGATGGCAATCTTCACGCCCTTGAGATGATCCGTGCGCGTCTTGATCCGCGCCGTCACGGTTTGCAGATTGAAGAGCGTGCGCCCGCAGGACGGGCAGGCCACGTAGTCAGTCTTAAAACTCCGGCAACCGGTCGCCTGGAGAATGTTGTACGCCAGCCGCAGACTTAAGCCCGCGCCGGACTCGCCACGCACCAGAATCGCGTCACCAATGCCATCCGCCAGCAAAGCGCCGATGTTCACCGCCGCGCGCAGTAGGGCGATGTTCGGCAGTAGCGGCACCGGCTCAAATTCCAGACAGTCCTTCAGCAGGATCGGGTTATTACGGCCAAGGTATTTCAACCTCGCCGCCAACAGGCGAAACGCCGTGATCACCGGCAAACTCACACCGTCTTTCACCGTGACCAGTTGCGTGTCGCAATTGATTGATTCAATGGAAAGGTCGGTAGTCGGATCGAGTTCGAGAATATTCAAGTCCTCGTAAATGGCCTCGGGCCGCACATCCATTTTCGGGCTGATTTTTGGCGCGACCTTCTCCCAAGTGGCGCGAGTGACAACCACGCGCACGGTCTGTTCGCCACCGCATTTCGCCGTCTCTCCCAATTCGATCTCGGGCGTCTCGCGCCGCTCGAAATGGAACGGGTCGTAACTCAGCGGAAATTTCTTCTCGAGGCCCGTGATGTCATCGCGAGTATTCGCCAGCGTTGGAATTTGCGCGAGCAAGTCGTTGCAGACCGCGATTTCGCGCGGACTGTCCTCCGTGAGCGAAACGCGAATGGTGTCGCCCAAGCCGTCGCAGAGCAGGGAACCGATGCCAATGGCGCTCTTGATGCGGCCATCCTCGCCCTCACCCGCCTCGGTCACGCCGAGATGAACTGGATAATTCCAGTCCGGCCCCTCTTGCTCGAGCCGCGCAACCAGCAGGCGATAACACTCGATCATCACTTTCGGGTTCGACGACTTCATCGAGAAGCAGAAGTTGTGATAATCGTGCTTGCGGGCGATGCGGGCGAACTCCAGCGCGCTCTCCACCATGCCGAGCGGCGTGTCGCCGTAACGGTTCATGATACGGTCAGAGAGCGAGCCGTGGTTCGTGCCGATGCGCATGGCCCGGCCAAGCTGCTTGCAGATCAGGACCAGCGGCGTGAACCTCTCCTCAATCCGTTGCAACTCCGCCACGTACTGGTCGTCGGTGTATTCCTTGATCGCGAACTTCTTGGAGTCGGCGTAATTGCCCGGATTGATGCGGACCTTCTCCACCCATTTGGCCGCCTCCAGCGCCGCCTCGGGCTTGAAATGGATGTCCGCCACGATGGGCGTCATGCACCCGCGCGCCCGCAACTCGCGGACGATGTTCTCCAGATTCGCCGCGTCCTTCACCGTGGGCGCGGTGATGCGCACCAACTGGCAACCCACCTCGACCAATTCCAGCGTCTGGCGCACGCACTCGGCGGTGTCCATCGTGTCGCAGGTCAGCATCGACTGCTTCATCACGGGATGATCGCCGCCTATGATCACGCCGCCTTTGGCCGGATCGCCAATGACGACCTCGCGGGATTTGCGCCGGTGGAAAAAATACGGGGACTCGCAGTAACGCATGGGGTAAATGAACTTACTTCGCGGGAGCAGGAGCGGGAGCCGCCGGGGAATCCGGCGCGGCGGGTTTCTCACTGATTTCAACCTGGGCGTCGCGCTTGAACAAGGAGCGGAAAGTGGCGAAGCGCCGGATGTCAAAAAACGTCACGTAAAGCATGAACGAGATCAGGAGCAGCGCGAAAACGGTGGTGGTTTGCTCGACGAACCGCACGCTCAACGGGCGGCGGCGAATCTTCTCGATGATCGCCATGAGGATGTGGCCGCCGTCCAGCACCGGCATCGGCAGCAGGTTCAAAATGGCGAGGTTGATATTCAAAAACACCAGGAATTTCAGCGCCAGCCGGTAATCCGTCTTCACTTGCAAGGCGAGATAACCAAGAATTCCCACCGGGCCGCTCAAGTCCTTTGCGCCCACCCCGGTCTGCTTCGAGTGCGCCAGCGCGCTGATGGTGTTGTACATCATTCCGCCGGCTTCTTTCAATTGCTCCAGCGGGGAGGGACCGGGCTTCTGCACCTCGTAGCGGACGGCGCTGGCTGTGAGGCCCACACCGATACGGCCGCGCTTGGTGGCGGGATCGACCATTGGCGTCACTTGGAGCGTCACCTTGTTGGTTTCGTTGCGCTCGACGGTCACCTCACTCGCCTGGCCTCCGCGCGCGCGAATCAAATCCACCAGTTGCTCCTGGCTGTAAATGGGCACCTCCGCGAAGGAAAGGAAATGGTCGTTCACCTTGAGGCCGCTTTTTTCCGCCGGGCTGCCACCGTCCACCTTGAAAATCACCGGATGATCCTTGGGATCAAGATTCAGCAGCTTTAAATTAACCAGCTCGTTCACTTTCGCGGTTAACTGGTATGTTTTGCGCTGCCCGTTGCGCTCGATCACCACCGGCAAAACGTTGGTTCGCGCGAGGCTGGTGATCGTGTGGACATCCTCCCACGACTTCGTTGGTTTGCCGTCCACTTCCACCACTTGGTCGCTGGGCTGGATGCCGAGCCTTGCCTCCTCCGATTTCGGCTCCACGTAACCAATCACCGAGGGATTCACCGCCACCGGAAGGCCCACCATCATGATTACCCAAGCGATAAACACCGCGAACACCACATTCATCACGGGACCGGCGAAGGCCACCAGAATTTTCGAGCTGGGCGGGGCGGGAGAGATATTTTCTTTATCACCGGAAGAACCCTCGATGGCCTCCGAGGTGACCATTTGGGGCAATTTCACGTAGCCGCCTGCTGGAATCAGCCGCCACGAATACTCGATGCCGTCCTTGGTCCAGCCGAAGATCTTGGGCCCGAAGCCGATGGCGAAGGCCTCGACTTTCATGCCGCGTTTGCGCGCCACCCAGTAATGGCCCCACTCATGGACGAAAACCGCCGCGCCAAAGAGGAGCATCACCTTGATTCCGACCCACACATTCAACAAAATATCAATCATTCTGAACAGCCCGGTATTGGGCGCTTATTCGACTTTAAACGCCGCCCTGTCCCGTTGCAACTGAGGAAAACCGTTGCCGGATTACATTTTTTTAAGGTTTGCCCGGTTTTTGTTTTGTGTAATGCCCGCGCCATCAATAGGTTGTGATGTAACGCCGGTTTTTGAGACGCGTTTCAGAATAATCGCTTGCACGGGCCGGGGGTGATTTGTAACTTCTCTGCCCCTGCGGCTGCACCCGTAGCTCAATTGGATAGAGCGTCTGACTACGGATCAGAAGGTTCCAGGTTCAACTCCTGGCGGGTGCACCACTTCAAAGACCTCCAAAGTCCCAAGAAAATCCAATAAAATCAGGGGATTTGCCATGCCTGGCGTGGCTTTGGCGGGTCAGTCTTCTGAGAAGAGTGTTTGCTTTATGTGGCCGTTTGTGGCGGTATGTGGAAGTGAAACCTGCATCGCCAGCTGCATCGGATACGGAGGGTGAAGGCACCTTTGAAATTCTTGTGGATGGCCGCAAATACAAGATTTTTCAACGATTTGGGGCCGGGTGTTGCTGGAACGTCCATTTTCAGTGCCGGGGAAAACGATACCTGCGAAGCCTCGGGACGGTCTTGAAGGGCGAGGCGAAAATCCGCGCAACGAAGCTGATTCGGGGGGTGCGGGCGAAGACTTGGGAGGACAATCCGGCCGTGGAAGAACCCTTGAAGCTGTCGTTTGTGGGGGATGTCATCCGCACATACGAGACGAAGGGGTTGTTGCAATCCTCGGAGCGGACGGTGCGCAACAATGTGCGCTATTTCCGAAAAATGCTGCGGGACGCGTTTCAAAAAAATGACGCGGACAC
>CAZMLP010001039.1:0-6333 GCA_964566745.1 uncultured Verrucomicrobiota bacterium
ATGCTCGACCAGACTCAGCTTCGGATGCTTTGGCATCCCCACCTATTTATACACATCCAAAAAAAGTACCAGCGCCATTTTGTCCCACTTGTCACCCCAATTTTTAGATGCGTCTGCCCTGGGTATTGACGTGGGGAGCGAGGCCACACTCACGCCCGTAGCATCGTCCCAGCTCAACTCGCCTAATTGTTAATCGGACAGATCAATTTCGGTCACAGGTTGAACTAGAACAACGCTTTTGAGAAAGTAGGTGGCATGGCCCTCCACCGAAGCTTCCGCGACGGAGAAAGTGGTCTCTATGATCTCAGCTTTGACTCGCTCGCCGAGTTTCAAATCCTTCATCTGGGCTCTGGCTTCTGGCGAAATTCGTCCACGATAAAATTCCTCGTTCACTTCCAGTTCAAATCTATTAGTTGCAATGCTTCCGCCTGTCAGGATGCCGACCAGAGACAAAGTAGTTGCGGATTCGGTTAAGCTGTCCATCCAAATTGAGCGATCTCGGGCCTGTTGAGCATTGATTCTGACACCTTTTAGCCGCGCCTTCGTCCGCACGGTTATTTGTGCACCCTCCTTACCGAGTACGCCCACCAAGTCATAGTAGTGGGTTTTGACGCGGGGGGAAGCCATGGCTTTGATCAACTCGGTTTGGGCAAGATTGGGGTCAATTAGGGAACAAAATTGATCCAAAACTGCATCAGTTTGCGAAAGACGCAGATGCCCCAACTCGACGGCCGAATGTAAACGCAATCGTAACCCGAACGAGGACGGGAAGGTCCCTGCGACCAGCAATCGATAATCCTCGACCACGCTGTTTGCGATGCTGCCTCGTTCAGTCGGTTTTTGTTCCGCCACCTGCGCTAGCGCATTGATAAGGCTTTGAGCCTTGCTCAAAAATCCACCGAGAAAACCAGCCTTGATGTCATGTTCAAAGACGGGATCGCCAGAAAAGGCAATTTGCAAATCAGCGTCCGCCAGTTCCTCAAGTCGTGCAGCTTCCAGCTCCCTCTCCAACTCCTGCCGATGATTCTGCCACGAACTCCACTGTAAGCTTGCGGCAAAGTCATTCGCGGGTGGCGCAGTGACGCCAGCAGGAAGCGCAGCCAAAAAAGCCTCCAACTGCATTTCAATTTCAGAGGATGGTCGAAGCGCACTCATCAAATTGCATCACTGACGATTGGACAAAGGGTAGCATCTCCGACTTGCATTTGCACGATTCCTTTCCTGCCTCTCCATGGTGCGGGAAGTTTCTTGGGTCCGGAATAGTCTTGCGGTCGCGAAAACCAATCACGCCAATACCTTCGCTGCCGTTCGAAGCTGGCTTCAAAAGGGTGCCCTGCGGGGAAACGGACCTCCAGAAATGAATGTGTATCATAGACCTCTTTGGTGGTCGCGCGTCCGTCGAGCAGCGGAGTGATTCGAATCTGGATTGCTGGTTGAAGGGAATTGAGAGCCGCATAGTCACAGAAATTCACCGCGTCTACGTCATCAGGATCCAATCGGGACTGGTCCACAAATGATCCGTTTATCCATTGCGTGGCATGAATACCCAGTGCGGCGATTGTCGTCTGATAGTTGCGGAAATTCTCAAAAATCTTACTCCGTGTTTCACTATTCGGGAAGGGCGCGACACAGCGACATTCCAAATCGTCGAGTGTTGCCGGATGCACTCCATCCGGTAGAAGACCTTTAACATTAAAATCGGGGAGCGCCATGTATTCTCGAATTACGCAGGGGTTTGTCGAATTATTCAAGAGTGGAAATCGGCCTGAGTTCCGTTGAACGTGTTGTCAACACCGACCCGTTTCAAAATAAAACCGGCTGGAAACGAGGCGTCAATTCCAGCCGGTCTGAATGATTCGAAAATTATCATTTCGCACGGTCGATCGGCGTGATGCCGGGGCGGCCATCAACTCCTCCAGGTAGATGCTAAGCGCTTCCGCCACGCATCTGCCGCAGGCCGGTTCGGCGCGGTCGGTGCATCCCCGCAACGGCCTGGGTGGACCGCGAAAAGTGAATTCCTCGGCACGACCCGCCTTCGCCGTTGTCCTACGGTTGGTGAATGGCCAAGTTAGTGGAAGTATTCCCTGACGGGACAACGACCCATGAATTGGTATCCAGTTTTTATCCGACAGATGCGTTCGGATCTTGGCACGCGCCAGTTGCTCAGGCAGCGGTTTGGCGCCGCGTCGGTGTCCATCCTGGCCCTCACGGCCATGCTGGTGAGCGAGCGCTGGGTGGGCGGCTTCACGCTGGCGGGTTTGATGAGGATGATCCCGTTCACGGAGGTGGTCCCCATGCTGCTGCTCTGCGGCGGGCTGACCCGCTCGGGATACCTCCTTTTCACCGAGCGCCAGGAGGGGACCCTGCCGCTGCTCCTGCTCACGCGTTTGACCGGTCGTGACATCGTCATCGGCAAGCTCCTCGCCGCGTTGCTGGCGGAGCTTTATTGCATTCTCGGCATGATGCCGGTGATCGTGGTTTTGCTGGCGGCTGGAGGCATCCGCCCGGCCGAGTTCGCCTTGGTGGCCCTGGGCTGGGCGAACGCCATGTTTTTTGCGGTGTCCCTCGGCCTGCTCGGCGCGGTGCTCGGGGACAGCCGGAATGTCAGCGCGGTGGTGATTGTGCTGCTGCTGCCCGTGTTTGCCTTTTCCCTGCCGTTCGTCCGGTCGATCCCCGCCACGCCGCTTTGGCAATTCCTGGCCGCCTTTCAATGGTTGAACCCCGGCCAGGCCCTGGCCCACGCGCAAAGCGCCGCCAGCGGGTTTCGCGTGGGCGCGTATTGGAAGGCGCTGTTGATTAACCACCTCGTCAGCTGGGCAATTCTGCTGTTGGCGGGCACGCTCCTGCCGTGGGCCGTCCGGCGCGAGGCGGGCCGCTCGCCCGGTGGCTTGCGCCGTTGGTGGCAGGCCAGGCGCGCGCGGGCGGGCCAGGGTTCGTTCGCGTGGCGCACCCGCCTGTTGAACCGGAACGCCTACCTTTGGCGCGCCAGCCGGGACCGGGCGCGCGCTCTCATTGTGGGGTTGGGGTTGATGGTCGTGACCGGCGCGTTCGGCTATCTCATTTTTGTCACCCGCGCCATGCCCGGCCTGGCCACCATGTTTTTCATGGCGATGGCCGCCGGCTGGCACATGGTCCTGCTCATCAATTTCGGTGGCGACGCGGGCAGCGCCTTGGTGGAGGACCGCCTGGCTGGCGTGCTGGAAATGATCCTCTGCACCCCGCACGGCGTTTCGGACATCGTTCGTGGGCAATGGATGGCCTTGCGGCGGCGTTACCTGCCCCTGGTGCTCCTGGTAATGGCCGGGGATATGGCGATCATGATCGCCGGGCACCGGACACATGGCTTTGGCGGGATGATCGAGCCGGAGGACCTGCCGATTTGGGTGACGCTCTGGCTGGTGAACATCGTTCTCCTGTCCGCGGTGCTCGCTGCCATGGCCTGGGTGGCAATGTATTACTCCCTTTCGGCCCGGTTTCCGGGCGCGGCGGGCGGCGCCGCCTTCGGGGCGATTCTTGCCTTGCCCGGCTTCACCATCTGGCTGGCGGGCATCGGCCTGTGGACCGCGGGCTGGCGACCCGAATGGCCCATGATGACCGCTTTCATTACCCTCTCCTATCTTGGACTCATTACCCTGCTGGCCATGCGTGCCCGCCGCTTCGTGCTCCTGAACCTGCGCTCGGCGGTGGCGAGCCGGCATTTCGTCCCGCCCGCGGGCAAGCCAGTGAAAGCCAAAGTGCGCGAGTGGCTGCGCTTCATCCTGTTCGGGCGGATGATCGAAGGGGCGTGAGCGTGTGGGCGTGATGGCGGATAACTATCGCGTCTCTCGCAGAAGATTTCGGGAGCGATCTTTGAGAACCGTTCTGACGAGTCTTAACCCAAAACGTCACCGATGCTCTGACCGCACCCCTCATTCTCACGTCATTCGATTTTAAGAACTCGTCATTTTGCTTCCCACCGACGCGTTTGAACGTTGTCCCGCTCCCTGCCCCTTGCCACACTCCGCGTCTGTAGCGCATGAATCCATCGAACCCTTGGGAATCGACGACGGTCATCGAGCACAGCGTCCGGCTGGCGGAGAATTACCGGCGCTGGACCGGCCGCGAGCTTTTGCCCGGCGGCGACCTCCAGAATCCGCGCGAGTTTGCCGCCCGCTTGTCCGCCGCGCCCTTCGTGATCGTCTCGCACGGGAACGAGGCCGATCCCGTCCTCAATTACGGCAATCGCGTGGCGCTCGATCTTTGGGAGATGTCGTGGGAACAACTAACCGCGACCCCGTCCCGTTTCACGGCCGAGGCGCCGAATCGCGAGGAGCGCGCCCGACTGCTCGCCCAAGTGACCCAACACGGCTTCATTGACAACTACGCGGGCATCCGGATTTCCCGGACGGGAAGGCGATTTCGCATTTCTCGCGCGACGGTTTGGAATATTTTGGACGCGGCCAGCGTCTATAGAGGTCAGGCCGCCACTTTTGCCGCTTGGGAGTTTCTCTGACCGGGCGTTTTGCCTGCCGGAGAAAAGTCACCGGGCCGGGCAATTGCCAGTTGCATGGGGCGGACGGAAAGCCTTAATAATTGTCTATGAAGCCCGATTTGGAACGCCGCCTCCGGCCTGCCCTTTTCCGTAGTCATGCCGGGGCGAAGGTCCGCCGGGCGGGTGCTTTGGCCTTGGTGCTCGGCGCGGCATTGGCGCCCCTGCCGGGCCGGGCGTTGGAAGGGATGAAAAAAGAGGAAGCCGTTCCCGCGCCCCCGCTGCCGGTCATTCGTGCCCTGAAGCTTGAGCCGGAGTCACTTTCGCTGGACGACGGTCGCGATGCCCGCCGGGTGCTCGTGTGGGGTGAGACCGATGGTCGCGGGCGGGTGGACTTGACGGGGGACGCGAAGTTTCAATCGGCCTCCCCGGCCATCGAGGTGGACGCGGATGGATACATCCATGCCAAGACGAAGGGCGAGGGCGAGGTGGTAGTCACGGCGGCGGGGAAACAGATCAAGCTGCCGGTGAAGGCGGCAGGCGCCGAAATTCCGGCCATCGGTTTCGTGCGGGACGTCGAGCCGGTGTTGAGCAAGGTCGGTTGCAACCAAGGGACTTGCCACGGCTCCGCCAAGGGCAAGAACGGCTTCAAGCTTTCGCTGCGCGGTTACGATCCCGAATTCGATTATCAGGCGCTCGTCAATGACTTGTCCGGGCGCCGCTTCAACCGCGTGGCCGTCGAGCAGAGCCTGATGCTCCTCAAACCGACGGGCGAGGTGCCGCATGAGGGGCGGCAAGTGATCAAGCCGGGCTCGCGTTATTACGATTTGCTGCGGGAATGGATTACCCAAGGGACCAAATACGAGTCCCCGGCCAAGGCGCGCGTGCAATCGCTGGAAGTTCTCCCCGCCGAGGTGGAACTGGACCTGCCCGGCCGCTCCCAGCAGGTTTTGGTGATTGCCCATTATCCTGACGGCTCGACCCGCGACGTGACCCGCGAGGTCATTTTTTCCTCAAACAACACCGAGGTCGCCAAGGTGAGGGACGGCCTGGTCACCGGTTTGCGCCGGGGCGAGGCGGCGGTGTTGATCAAATACGAGGGCGTCTATGCCACCAGGGAAATCACGGTGATGGGCGACCGCGCCGGGTTCGCGTGGGTCGCGCCGCAGGAGTACAACTTCATTGACCAGCACGTTAACACGAAGCTCAAGCACATGAAAATCCTCCCGTCCGATTTGTGCTCGGACGAGGAGTTCCTGCGCCGTGTATATTTGGATTTGACCGGTGTGCCGCCCACGTCGGATCGCGTCCGCGCGTTTCTGGCGGACGGCTCCGACAGCCGCGCCAAGCGCGAGAAGGTGGTGGACGACCTGCTCGGCAGCCCGGATTACGTAAAGTTCTGGGCAAACAAGTGGGCCGATCTCCTCCAGTGCAACAGCGAGAACCTGGGCCAAAAAGGGGTGTGGGTTTTCCGGAACTGGATTCGCGGGGCCATCGAGCGGAACGAGCCGTATGACCAGTTTGTGCGCGATCTCCTCCTCGCGAAGGGCAGTTCCTATCGCAACCCCGAGGTGAATTATTACCGGGCGCTTCGCGAGCCGGGCAAGATCGCGGAGGACGTGAGCCAGACCTTCCTCGGCACCCGCTTCAACTGCAACAAGTGCCACGATCATCCATTCGAGAAATGGACGCAGAACCAGTATTACGAGTTGGGGGCTTATTTCGCGCGCGTGGCCATCAAGCGCGGCACCCTGGGCAGCGACGTGATCAACGGTTTCACCGGCGATCCCCAAACCGTCGCGGGCGAGGAGATCGTTTACCTCAATTACAACGGCGGCGAGGTGAAGCATCCCAAGAACGACCAG
>CAZMLP010001040.1:0-8501 GCA_964566745.1 uncultured Verrucomicrobiota bacterium
TGTGACCACCATCGCCAACCTCGCCGCCGCAAACCTCCGCCGTCTGCCTCCCGGCACCCTGCCGCCGGTGGTGTTGAAGTTCGACGCCTCGAGCCTGCCGGTCTGTCTGGTGACCTTGAAAGGCGAGGGCTTGAACGAGACCAAGCTGCGCGATCTCGGCCAGTACAATGTACGCAACCAGGTCGCCAATATTCCAGGCGCCGCGGTGCCACAACCATTTGGCGGTCGTTACCGGCAAATCATGGTTTACGTCGATCCATTAAAGCTGGAGGCGCACCAACTGAGCGTGATGGACGTGGTCCGGTCGGTGAATGACGCGAACCTGATCCTGCCGGCCGGCGACGTCAAAATCGGTCCCATTGATTATAACATCTATTGCAACAGCCAGGTGGAAAAAATCGAGGACATCAACCGCCTGCCGCTAAAAACCATCGGCAACTCGACGGTGACCGTCGCTGACATCGGCCAGGCGAAGGACGCCTCGCAGATCCAAAACTGCATTGTGCGGGTCGATGGGGAAAAATCCGTCTATCTCCCGGTGCTGAAGCAGGGTGGTGACGCCAACACTATCGCGGTGGTGGAAGGCGTCAAAAAGGCGGTCGGCAACCTCCTCGATGTCCCGAAAAATCTCATCACCAAAGTGGTTTTCGACCAGTCGATCTTCGTGAAGACGGCGATCGAGAACCTGTTGCATGAGGGCGCCATTGGTCTGGTTCTGACCGGCCTGATGATCCTGGTATTTCTCGGCAACCTGCGCGCAACCTTCGGTGTGTTTCTGTCGGTCCCCCTTTCAGCGCTGGCGACCTTTATCGCGCTTTCCTTCGGCAATAACACCGTCAACTCGATGATCCTCGGCGGCCTTGCGCTGGCTTTCTCGCGACTAATCGACAACTCAGTAGTGGTGCTGGAAAACATCTTCCGGCATCTCGAACTGGGCGAGACCCCCGAGGTGGCGGCAGAGAAAGGAGGCAGCGAAGTTGCGTTGCCCGTCCTGGCCGCGACGCTCACGACGGCGGTGGTTTTCTTTCCGGTGACGTTTCTTTACGGGGTGAGCCGGTTCCTGTTCGCCGCCTTGGCATTGTCCGTGGTGCTGTCCCTCTTTGCCTCTTATTTTGTCGCGATGACCGTCGTGCCGCTTTTCTGCGCCCGTTACGTGAAAGGTCATGCCGGTCATGGGCACGAGCAGGGTGAGCCCCCGAAAGGTTGGGGCGCGCGCTTCAGCGCGTGGTTTAACGTGAAATTCTCCGGCATGCTGGATCATTATGACCGGACGGTCGCCCTCGCCCTGCTACGGCCTGCTGCGACGGTGCTCGGAATTCTGGGCGTTTGTTTTCTTACCTTTTCGCTCTGGCCGTTGATGGGTGTATCTTATTTCCCCCGCACGGATCCAGGACAGTTCGTGGTGAACCTCAAGGCCCAACCGGGCACGCGCCTCGAAAAAACGGAGGTTCTGGTCAAGCAAGT
Organism: uncultured Verrucomicrobiota bacterium; assembly: GCA_964566745.1. Classification (GTDB taxonomy): domain Bacteria; phylum Verrucomicrobiota; class Verrucomicrobiia; order Limisphaerales; family CAZMLP01; genus CAZMLP01. The sequence goes on from CAZMLP010001040.1 coordinate 1,465, forward strand.
CGAGGACATCATTCGTCAGGAGGTGGCGGTCGAGGATTTGGAATTGATTGTCGCGAATATTGGCATCACCCCCGGTTTCTCCTCGATGTACACCCCCAACTCCGGACAACATAACGCCTTTGTCCAGGCCAGCCTCAAGGAGCATCATCGCATCGGCAGCTACGAATACATGAACCGGGTGCGACGGCGCCTGCGCGAAGAACTGCCGCAGATCAATGTTTATCTCCAGTCGGGAGGGCTGGTCGACGCGGTGCTGAACCTCGGCCTGCCGGCGCCGCTGGACATCCAAGTCAGCGGCTCCAACTTGGAGCAAGCTCACGCGACGGCAGCCGAGATGGCGCAAAAAGTCCGTGAACTTCCCGGCGTCAGCGACGTGCTGGTGCCGCAGGACGTGGACTACCCCGCGCTGCAACTGGATGTGGACCGCGAGCACGCGAGCGAGCTCGGGCTTAGTTCCAAGGAGGTGGTCGGAAACGTGATCACCGCCCTGACCTCGGACCAGATGATTGCCCCGAGCTACTGGGTCGATCCCAAGAGCGGCAACGATTATCTGCTTACAGTTCAATATCCAGAGGACCATGTGAAGTCGGTCGAGGATTTAATGTCCATTCCAGTCCGCTCGCCGAGTCACGCGAAGCCGACTCGCCTCGACGCCATTAGCTCCTTGCGTCATATCCACTCACCCACCGAGGTGGACCACTACCAGCTGCGCCGCGTGATAGACATTTACGTCGCGCCGGCGGGCGAGGATCTCGGAAAAGTGCTCGCAGGCGTCAACAAGATTATCGCAGAAACCAAATTGCCCGAGGGTGTGCGCGTAACCGTGCGCGGGTCGGTGCAAGGCATGCAATCCTCGTTCAAGAGTTTCGGGCTGGGACTGATTCTCTCCGTGATCCTCGTTTATCTGATTTTGGTGGCGCAATTCAAGTCGTGGATTGACCCGCTGTTGATTCTGCTTGCCGTGCCAACCGGTCTTGCCGGAGTCCTGGTGACTCTGGTCGTCACCGGCACAACGCTCAACATCATGTCCCTGATGGGCATTGTCATGATGGTGGGTATTGTGGTCTCGAACAGCATCCTGATAGTGGAGTTCACACACCGGTTGCGCGAGGACGGCAAACCGCTGGGCGAGGCGGTGGCGCTGGCGTGCCGGGTGCGCCTGCGCCCGGTGTTGATGACCTCGCTGGCCACGCTTATCGGATTGATTCCGATGGCCGCGAAACTCGGCACCGGAAGTGAGGCCTACGCCCCGCTCGCCCGGGCAATCATCGGCGGCCTGGCGGTCTCGGTGGTGCTCACCGTCTTCATCGTTCCGGCGGCCTATTTGCTGGTGTATCGCCGGCGGGAGAAAACACCGGCCCCCCCGACGCCCGCGCCCCAACCCGCTTGATACCGAAAGCAGTATGAAATTTGGATTCAAAAGCATCCGTGGCGTGTTGCGAAGAGACGCTCAAACGAGGATGCCCCGCCCCCCAGTTCTCTTGCACGCCGCGCTGCTCGTGCCGTTGTTATGCCTGCTCGCGGAATCAAGTCCCGGATTTGCCGAGACAACGAACGCGCCGATGCTCACGCTCCAGGACGCCGAGACCGAGGCATTGCGAAACCATCCGCGCATCAGCGCCGCCGACTTGCGCGCGCTTGCGGCGAAACAAACCGTCACCGAGGCGCGCTCGGCCTATTATCCGACCTTGTCCGGCAACGTGACCGCCGCCAGCACCGATGGCCGTGACAACACCCGCCTGGCCGCCGGCGGACTGAACAACCCGGTGATCTTCGAGCGGGCCGCGCTGGGCCTGGTGCTAACCCAAACGATCACCGACTTCGGCCGCTCGGTTGACCTGAGCGAAAGCGCCAAGTTTCGCGCCCTGGCCGAGAGCGACAACGCGGCGGCGACGCGATTGCAATTGTTGTGGCAGGTGGATCTCGGATATTTTGATGTGTTGCAAGCGCAGTCATTGCTTGAGGTGGCGCGGCAAACCGTGGACACCCGGCAAGTGCTGTTCGAGCAAGTGAGCGCCCTGGCGAGCAACAAGCTCAAATCGGACCTGGATGTCAGCTTCGCGCAGGTCGGGTTCGAGGAGGCCAGGCTGTTGCTGGCGCGGACAGAGAATGACTTGCGGGCGGCGTTCACACGGCTGGCCACATTGCTTGGCTCGCGGGAAGACCGGCGGTTCACACTGGTTGAGGAGCCGCTCGCCACCAACTCGCCGCCGGACGTGGCGCCGCTGGTTTTTGACGCGCTCAACCGCCGCCCCGAGATCCTTGAGGCCAAACACCAGCGCGACGCGGCGCAGAGGCTCGCTGGAGCCGAGCGGGCGCTGCACTACCCGACCATCGCCGCCGTGGCCAGCACCGGCCTGATCCCGGTGCATGACTCGCATCTTCCGGACCAATACGCCGCCGCCGGAGTGAACTTTAGCCTGCCAATTTTCAACGGGTTTCTCTACACCGCGCGGTCAAAGGAGGCGGAGTTGCGCGCCAGGTCGGCGGAGGAAAACTTGCGGGACTGGGAAAACCGGGTAATTCGGGACACGCGTCTCGCGTGGCTCGACCTTGGCAATGCCATCGAGCGCTGGAAGATAGCGACACGCCTGCAAGACGCCGCCGAGCAGGCTTACGCCCTCGCCGACGCAAAATACAAAGCCGGCGCCAGTTCGATGGTGGAACTGAGCCAGGCGCAGCTCAATGTGACCGCCGCCCGGATCGCCGCGGCGGCGTCCCGCTATGAGTTGTTGGCAAAACGCGCCGGGCTGGATTACCAACTCGGCGCGCGAAGCTCGAAATAGAGAGCGGGGATTGCGCTTAGAACTTCCAGTTCAGGTCAAAGAGGAAGTGGTTGGCCGCGCTGATTGATCCCGTCGGATCCGGCGTCACGAGCTCATCCAGATAAAAGCTCGCCACCGCGGTGAGTGAGTCCGTGACCGAGTAGCTGGCCTTGACAAAGTGGCCTTTGATATTGGTGCCGCCGCGCCAGCCACCCGAGCCGAATCCGTGGGTCAGTTTCGGGTTCTGGTAAAAGGCTCCGTTGTCATCATCCACGAACTCCTCATACCACGCGTCCGCCTCGAGGCGCTGATAGCGATAGGCCAGCTCCCACCAGCCCTTCTTGCCCGCCTTGCCAAAGGTGACGCCGGCATTGTAGCCCACATTTTGGCCGGGCGCGCCCGGGTTCTCCATGTACTCGCCACCGAAGCGGATGGGAAACGGAATTTTCTCACCCTTGTCGTCCTTGTATTCCCGGTATCCCGGGAAAGCAGCCGCCTTGAAAGTCAGGCCCGCGCTGCCGATGATCGGGTTGTAATTGTACATCAGCCCGCCCGTGACGGCGTCGCGGCTGTTGCCGTCGTTCTGGTTCGGGGCGGCGGCGCTGGTGAGGTTATCCTTGTGCGCCAGGCTGAAGGCGGAGATGCCCAAGTCGGACTCAATCTGCTTGGTCCATTTCGCCTTCCAGATCAACTGGCCCCCGAACATGTACGGGTCGCGACTCGCGAGCGCGCCCTGGTTGAATTCATCCAGCGCGAAGAAAACGCCGTTGAGCTTGAGGGCGTGATCCTTGTTGATGTTGTAACCCGCCTGCAAGGCCGCGCCTTCGGGATTATAGTCATAATCCAGCACCATGTTGGAAATCTCCAACGGTTGATCGCGATCCATCTTGCCGATGGTCGCGGTAAGTTTCCAATCGTCCGTGTGAATCGCGTTCCACCGGGCGAAGGCGGTGTCGATGTAAATGTTTTTCCGGCTCGCGCCATCCTGAAGCGTGGTGTTCGCGGAGAGCGGGTTGCCACCGGAACCGCCACCCGAAAGCGGATCACCCGAGGCCAGACGGAAACCGATGTCGAAAACATCTTTCATGGTGACCAACACCCCTAAGCGCAAGCGATAGCGGTACCGGAAGCGCTCGTTGAAAGCGGAATTGTCCGCTCCAAAATCCTCCGCCCGGCCGCGAAAATCTCCGTTGAATTTCATGCCTGTCACCCATGACGGCATACCGCTCCTGCTCGAATAAGCCTTGGAAAAGCCGTCATTGGTTTCCTTCTTCAAATCCTCCGCCTCCTTTTGTGTAAGGATTCCTTTTTCCAACAGCTTGTTGACCAAGGCGTCGGCAGATTGGGCGTTGGCACCCGCCGTGACTAGGGAGGCAGCCACTCCGGTGGCCAAGGCGGTAAAATGCGTCAGTTTCATCGTTGTGATTGGTTGTATTCGCGACTGCGGGTGATTACAGGAAACAAACGTTCAGGAAAAGTGTCAATCACGTTACAAACGTGTGACATGCCGCGTCAGTGGGGTGAAATATGGTTGAAACACCTCGATCGGGCTTGGTCCCCCGCACCGTCCGAATGTCCGTTGAGAGGTGAGCGCAAAGCTACCCCGAGGATTTGGATTCCCTACACGCGAACGATGACGTCCACATGGGCGACTAAGGAGGATGTGGTCCAATTCTGGACATCAAAAATGCCTAAGTATTGGACAATCAAGCGCTTTTCCCGATAATGGGGATGGCGCGAGACGTGCTCATCCCATGCAAGACAAAAATCGAAAAACGGTGCTGTGCCGGCCGGTGAAAGTGAAAATGAGCATGGAAAACCGTTGGGAGTTGAGCTGCCATCCGCCCGAGTTGCCTCCGCAAACTGCGGTATTGCGGTCGGTTGAGGGAGTGGAGCGAGCGCTATTGGAGAAACTTTCCACGCAAGAAGGCGAGACGCCGGAAGCATTGTGGCAACTCGCGGCGGTTTATCAACACGAGGGGCGGCCCTACAAGGTGTTGGAATGCCTCCGCCGGTTGAAAACTCGCGCCTCGGAACGGGAACGCGTGGCGGCCTATTTGCTCGCCACTGGCCAGTTGCTGGAACAGATGAATGATTTCGCGGGCGCGGCAGGTTTCTATCGTGAGGCGCACGAGTTACGACCCGCCCACCAGCACACCTGGTATTTTATTAACAACAACCTCGGGGTTTGCCTGACCGCCTCGGGCCGGGCGGTGGAGGCTGAGTCTTTTTTGCGCGCGGCGATCACAAGCGATCCGGGCCGGACGAACGCGTTAAACAATCTCGGCATTTGTCTGGAGCAACAGGGCCGCTTTGCGGACGCAGCCGAGGTTTATATCGCCTCCACCCGGGCGAATCCCGGGGATGCACGAGCGTCCCGCATGTTAAATGCCCTGCTGTTGCGCCATCCCGAGTTGCAACCGGAACTCTCCGCGCAAGCATTGCTCTGCGGGCGGATCGTGGAACAATCGCGGGCGGGCGGTGCTCGCGGCCGGGTAGCTTGACGCTCACTCGGCGCGCAGCGCGGTCATCGGATCCGTTTGCGCGGCCCGACGGGCGGGGAGCCAGCAGGCGCACAAGGTGACGCACAGCATGAGAATACAGGCACCCGCCAGCAACACTGGGTCATGCGGCGTAAGGCCGAAGAGTTACCTCGCAAGCAAACGGTTGGTCGCGGACGAGATGACAGCACCCCGACGATCGTTTGAAGCTCCTTGTCCACACGAACTTTTTGGCCAACCACCACGGGGTTTCCGCCAAAGCGCGATTGCCGCAGTTCATGGCTGATGGGTGCTGCTGGCTCCGCGCTGGGGACACCTGATGGCGGAAACAATCGTCCCAGCGCGGGACGCAAATGCAATGTCCCGGCAAGATTCGGTGTCGCCCGCACCACCAGAACTTCTTTTCTCTGATCGCCATCTTCCCATTTTACCCCCCGGTGGAACTGTCCATCACCACCGATTCAAAACTTTGCGAAGAGCTTCGGATATCATCAATATCTTGCCACGAAAGCTCGGTCTCCGGCGCGCCGGTTTGGGTGTTCACCCGCTGAATCCACATCAGCCGGTCCTCGCCGTCGAAGCCGAGTGGACGGAACAACACTGTCCGCGCCACACCGAACACCACCGTGTTCACTCCAATTCCCAAAGCGAGCGTGAGCACGGCTGTGATGGTGAATCCGGGATTCTTGCACAGGGTTCGCGCCCCGAATCGAATATCCTGCCACAGTATTTCCAACCACGGTAATCCGCGCTGGTCCCGGTACGTTTCTTTCACAGATTCAATTGCCCCCAGTTTGATCATCGCCTGGCGGCGCGCCTCCTCGGGCGTCATGCCCGCGTGAAGGTTGTCCTCGATGTGCATCTGTAGGTGAGTCTCGATTTCACAATCGAGTTCCCGGTCCGCCCGGGCGCGGCTGAACAAACTGGCGAGCCGCAACATCCATCCACGAAGTTTTCTCATATCAAGAATGATGATGTTGTCCTATGGGAAACCCATAGGCAGCGGCCAAATCCATGGCGCGAGGGAAAGGACGGTTTCATTTAGTGGCGTGTTTGCTGGAAAAGGAAACGATTGAAACGCTGAAGAGATTCCTCGAAATCCTCAGGCCATTCCCTCCGACGGCTTCAAGAAGCGAGAGAGAATCCCCGCCATTTGTTCCCAGTCCTGTGTCTCTTTGGCGATTTGCTTCCGGCCGGCGCGAGTGAGGTCGTAAAACTTGGCCTTCCGGTTGTTGTCTGAGAAGCCCCAATGCGAGTTAATGTAGCCCTCTTGCTCAAGCTTGAGCAGCGCGGGATAAAGCGTCCCGTAATTGACGGCGAGAAGGTCCTCGCTCGTTTGCTCAATTCGTCGGGCGATGCCATAGCCGTGCATTGGGCCGGTCCGCTCCAGCGTCTTCAAAATCATCAATGCCAGAGTTCCTTGCCAAACCTCGGACTTGCTCATGCGGAGAGAGTAGCCCTCTTCATATTGGAAGACAATAGGAAAAGACGAGATTCGCCCGCCACCTTTCCCTGCCCGGGCCCGAGCACTCGGAAAATGAGAACGAAGTTCCATAATCTTCGCTTGCGTTGGCCAAAAGGCTTGGAGTAGGTTCCGCCCCGCTGTTGGCGAAGTGTGGCCCTGGCAATCGGTTCAGGACGCCAAACGGTATTCACGAATGTGAACCAGCCACCATTGCGCGGCTCGCTTTGAACAAGCGGCGCGACCAAGGACGGTTGGCTGGGTAGCTCAGTCGGTAGAGCAGAGGACTGAAAATCCTTGTGTCGGCGG
>CAZMLP010001041.1:0-5658 GCA_964566745.1 uncultured Verrucomicrobiota bacterium
GCGGGTGAGCGTAAGGTGCGCCAGCGCCACCACGGCGGCGCAGACAATCAACGGCAGCGGAATGCCTCCGAGTTTTGCCGTGCCCAGCGCAAGCAGACTCTCGGGAAGATTCATCGCACGGGTCTGAGTGAGCCAAAGGCCGAATCCGCGGCCGATATAAAGCGTCCCCAAAGTCGCAATGAAGGCCAGGATGCCAAGCCGGGTGACCAGCAGCGCGTTCAAAGCCCCCGCAACCATTCCGACGCCAACAATGGCGAGCAAGGCGGCGGGCAACGAGGCGCCTCCGAGCAGCAGCTTCCCCGCGACTGCCGCCGCCACGAACATGATGGACCCGACCGAAAGATCCACCCCGGCGGTGAGCAGCACGAAAGTCATGCCGACACCGACGACTGTGGTGGAAGCGGCTTGGACGAGCAGATTGGCGAGATTGGCGGCGGTGAAGAACTTCGGAGAAAGCAGACCGAAAACCGCGAGCACGACGGCGAACAGGATGAGCGTCGCGTGGTTCAACGCAGGCAGCAGCAGACGTTGACGAACGATGCTCATGTCGGCAGGGCGGCGCGGAGGATTTCCTCACGGTCGAACCTGTCGCGCGCGAATTCACCAGCAATTCGGCCGCGGTTCAGCACCAGGATGCGGTCGCAGATCCCGGTGAGCTCCTCCAGCTCGGACGAGATAACAAGCACGCCCGCCCCCCGACCGGCGAGTTCGTGAATGAGCTGGTAAATCTCATGCTTGGCACCGACATCGATGCCGCGCGTCGGTTCGTCCAGGATAAGCACCTGCGGCCCGGCCAACAGCCACTTCGCCAGCACAACCTTCTGCTGGTTGCCGCCACTGAGGGTCTTGACGGGCTGCCCGAAGGAGAGTTTGGGCTGAAGGCGGACGGCTTCGCGAATCTTCTCCAGCGCTTCGCCAAGCCCTTTGAGGCCGATCAGGCGAAGCGGAGTGCGGCTGTGGCCCGGCAAAGTGACCAGCGCCATGTTTTCCGCCACGGACGCTTCAAGACAAAGGCCGTCGTCGCGCCGGCTTTCGGTGAGCAGCGCCAGACCGCGCCGGATGCGCCGGCCGGGCGGTCCGGTCAGCGGCTGGCCCGCGACCGTGATGGTCCCCTCCTCATGCGGATCGAGGCCAAACAGGATGCGGGCGAGCTCGCTGCGACCCGCGCCCATTAGGCCGGCGAAGCCAAGCACTTCGCCCGGATGAAGCGTGAATGAAATGTCCCGCACGATGCCAGGCTGCGTAAGGCCGCGGACTTCCAGTTGCGGATTCCCAGTCTCCGCCCGGGCGGGCGCCGGCGCAGCCGCATCGGGCGAGGCGCGAGGTGGCCGTTCCGGGAAAAGCTGCTTCAACTCGCGCCCGACCATCAGCGACACCAGCCGGTTCTGGCTGAAATCCCCCGCCTCTCCCTGGCCGACCACCTGGCCATCCCGCAACACGACCACGTCGTCACTGAGGCGCAGCACATCGTCGAGGGTGTGCGAGATATAAATAAGCGAACGGCCTTCGGCGCGAAGCTGCCGGATGAGCGTGAAAAGCCTATCGGTTTCGCGCGCGCTGAGCGAGGTCGTCGGTTCATCGAAAATGATCAGCCGGGCCTCGAAGGAGAGCGCGTGAGCGACCTCCACGAGCTGCCGTTCACCGGTGGACAAGGACTCAACCGGCGTGGCTGGCGGCAGTCCGAGACCCACGCGGCGCAAAAGTGCAACCGTGCGTTCGTGCAATTGTCCCCGATGAATGAGCGGGCCGCGGATGGGAAAGTCCGCAAGGAACAGGTTCTCGGCGATGCTCAGATTGGGGAAAAGGTTGAGCTCCTGATGCACGAAGCCGATGCCTGCGACCTGCGCATCACGGGGACTGCCTGGAGCGTATCCGGCACCGGCCAGCCTCATCGTCCCGGCGTCGGGCCGGAGGTTGCCACCGAGCAGATTCATCAGCGTGGACTTGCCCGCACCGTTTTCGCCGACCAGCCCGAGAACCCGACCGGCGCCGACTTCAAAGCTGACGGCGTCAAGCACCCGGACTCCGAAAAATGACTTGTCGACCGACTCGAACTGCAGCAGCGGCTTCATGCGGCGAGCCAGCGGTTGCGGGCCGCATCCAGCAGTGCGGCCAGCAGGATGACGCCACCCTTGACCATCATGATGGAGAAATGCGAGAGACCGAGCAGGTTCAGCGCATTGTCGACCAAGGTTAGGAAGAGCACACCGAACAGCGTCCAGAGCACCTTGCCTTTGCCGCCGAAGAGACTTGTGCCGCCGATGACAGTCGCACCAATGACATCGAGCAAGACGCGCTGGCCAAGCACCGGCGAACCGGTCTCCAAACGCGCGGTGTAGAGCACCGAGGCCGACGCCGCGAGCAGGCCGCTGGCGACGTAGGCGGCGATGACCACGGCATCGACCGGCACGCCGGAGACATGGGCCGTGCGCGCATTGGCACCCGCCGCGCGCAACCAATGGCCGAATAGCGAGCACGTGAGCAGCAAATGCGTGAAACCGCCGAGCGCCGCCGCGATGGGCAAGGCGAACCAGAGTCGCGAACCAAGCACGGTGAAGGCCGGGGGAAGATTGGGGACGCTCTTCGACTGCGCAAGCCAGATGGCCAGCCCCGAGAGGAACATCATGGTGGTGAGGGTGACCATGAAGGCGGGCATTTTCAAGCGCGTGACCGCAAAGCCATTGAACGCCCCCGCCAGCCCGCCAAGTCCGAGCATGGCGACCAGCGCGATAGGGACCGCCGCCGGACTCCCCTTGAGCCAGCCGGTGTCCCCGTTCATCACGAACGCACCGACCACCGAAGTGAGTGCGATGGTGGAAGTCACGGAGAGGTCGATCCCGCCGGCAATGAGAACGAGCGTCTGGCCGGTGGCGACCACCAGCAGCGGGGCGAGGTTGCCAAGGAGGTTGGTGAAATTGTCAGCGGAGGCGAGTCGGGGGGTGAAGGGAGCGAGCGCGATGAAGAGGACACCGCAGAGGACCAGGACCAGGTATTCGGACCGAAGCGCCGCCATCACTGGTTGCGCCCTTCTTGGGGGATTGGCAGCAGCGATATGGTTCATCGGTCCAAACGTTGAAGCAACAGCGTCCAGTCCTCGGTATCGGGCATCAACGGCGAGGTCCACGTCGCGCCGCCGGTGGCGTTGGCAAGCTTCGCAGTCGCGCCGGTGCGCGGGCAGAAGCGGCCGACGAGATAGCGGCCGGGCGCAAGCTGCACCGAGGCGGTGCCCCCCTGGCGCAGATAGACGATGTAGCACAGGCCCGGTTCGGCCAGGCAGAGCGCGGGAGCAACGGGCCTCCCGCCCTCGATCACCGGCAGCGCACGGCTTTCGCCGCTCACGAGTTCGGGATGGGGCTCAAGTTTCCACCAGGACGTCGCTTCAAAGAAGCGCCTCATCCGCGCGTAGCCGGGCAGCATCGTCATCTCGTCGTTCCCGCGACCGGTGATCCAGCCGCCCATGCCCGCAATGTTTGCGCGTTCGCCAGTCGTCTGGTAACCGCCTGCCATCGCCATTTCCCAGGCGAGGCGCACACGACTCTCGCCGATGCGCGCGGGCCAGATGCGTTTGCCGCCCCACGGATACGGATAATGATCTTCGTAGCCGTATTCCTCGTTGATGACCGGCAGCGGCCGGCCGGCGGCAGCCTGATCGCGACGCGCCTTAAGCATGAAGTCATACGCGCCTTGGTCGTCCCAGCTCTGGAACATCACGTAGTCCGCCCATGGCGACTGGCCGAAGGGAAACCTGCCAGTCCCATGGACGCTCGTGGTGTGGCCGTAAGGATCCCACTCCTTGACCAACGCGCCGATTTTGTTCACCCATGCCTCGTCGCGGCAAAGATGCCATTCGTTGATCAAGTCCCACCAGACGTTGGCAAAGGCTCCAAAGCGCGCCACGCAGTAACGGTAATAGCGCTGTTCGTCGGAGTTGCCCATTCCGGCTTTGCCAAACGGATCGACACCTTTATCCGCCACGTCGAGCGCGAAGATGAGCGACACCTGCAAATCGCGGCTCAATGCGTGGGCGAGCATCCGCTCGGCTTTGCGGAAGTGGTCGAGGTTGAAGCGCGAGACATCGTAACCGGGATTCTCAATGTCGAGCGGACGCACCGCCGGCCAGGGTTCAAGCCGATATTGGAAGTCGTGGTCGCTGGCAATCATCGGCTCCTTCCAGCGCAAGCCGTCGCGCGTGCGGCCGCTGAGGGCGACGCGGATGCGGTTTACGCCGAGGCGGTCGAGCCGGTCAATGCTCCTGCGGATCACCTCCTCATCGCGCCAGCCGAGCAGCCAGTAGGCGGTGGTGGAGTTGTAAAAGAAGTGCTCGTTCGTACCGCTCCAGACGAAGTGGAACGGATGTTCCGGATCCACGCGCACAAGGCCGCGGTGATGACCCGCCCGGACATCGAACTTGCCGGCATGGGTCAGTTCGCGGCCGCCGGCCTTGAAGGCAAGCCGGTAGGAATGTCTGCCCGCGAGCTGTGGCATGAACCGGATGCGGAAGAGGCGCCCGTCCTCGCTGTCGCAGAAGCCGTCCACCCTGGTCTCAGTGCCCGACGGGTCTCTCAGCACGCCTTCCAGCGCTGCTTCGGTGAATGGATTGCCGGAGACCGGTTGGTCGAGCTTCAGAGTGACTTCGATTTGATCGAAGCGGTCTAAGCTCCGCGCCAGCTGGTTGAACGAGTCGGCCCGGGAGAACCACGCGACTCCGACCGTCAGTAGCAAAAGTGCCAGCCGCCCAGTTTGAACGAAATGAGTGGAACGTTCGCAGCTCATCTCCTCTTCAGGTTTGCGCCCCACATCCGTGGTGACTTTTCCTTCAAATTGCCTTGATGGATGACAAAACCCGGGTCGCGAATCATTTCGGGCAATTGCTTGCCGGCGCGCAGATCGACGATGGCCTGCACGCTTTGCTGCGCTTCGAAGTAAACGTCCTGCACTCCAGTCGCGTCGAGGTAGCCATCCTGCAACATGGCAAACGCAGTCGCATCCCCGTCAAAGCCCCCCAGCAGGACGTGCCCGGCCGCGCCAATCTTTTGATACTTCCCAGCGCCCTTGAGGGCGCTGACGATGCTGGGAAAGAGAAAATCGGAACTCGTGAAAATGAAGCTGATGTCGGGATGGGCCTGCAATGCGTTCACCACGCCGGCCTGCGCCTTCTCCTGGTTCCACTCGGTCGGCACGCGGGCGATGACTTCCACGAGATCACCTGCGTCCTTCACCGCGGCATCAAATCCGTCACGCCGGCCGATGGCATTGATGTCGCCGAGGTCGCCGAGCAGCACCAGCGCCTTCTGTTTCTTGCCGGACTTCCTCGCCTCGCCGAGCATATAAGCGACCGTCTCCTTCGTGAGCGCGAAATTATCCGCCACGACTGCCACGGACTTGGCGTCGCTTTTCCCGGCGGGCCGGTTGAAAAGCACAATGGGGATGCCGGCCTGGTTTGCGGCCTTGATCATCGGGAGGCAGGTGCTGGCGTCCTTGGGCACGAGAATGATGCCGTCCACCCGGCGCGTGATGAAATTCTTCACCTGCTCAAACTGGCGGTTGGCGTCGTTATCGGCCACGGCCTCGACGACCGTGAAGCCGCGCTTTGCCGCCTCGGCCTTGATGGCCTCGTAGCCCGCCACCCAGTACTCGGTCTGCAAAGTCTCGAAAGCG
>CAZMLP010001042.1:0-2247 GCA_964566745.1 uncultured Verrucomicrobiota bacterium
GCGGTGGGCTTGTATTCCGCCAACGGGGGTGGCACCAACGGCAAACTCTCCACCGGCAATGCCTCGTGGTAACTCCGCCCCTGCCCGTCCTTCTTCCACAAAATGGGAAACGGCTCGCCCCAGTACCGTTGCCGGCTGAACAACCAGTCGCGCAGCTTGTAGTTGACTGTTCTCGCCCCCAATCCCCGGCTGGCGAGCCAATCGGTGATCTGCCGCTTGGCTTCGGCTGTGGAAAGGCCATTGAGTGAGAACTCCCGGTTTGAGGAGTTCACCGCCACGCCCTCGTCCGTGTAGCCCTGCCAATCCTTCCCTCCCGGCGGCTGAACCACCTGCACGATCGGCAAATCAAACTTCCTCGCGAATTCGAAATCACGGTCGTCGTGCGCGGGAACGGCCATGATCGCGCCGGTCCCGTAGCTCGCCAGCACGTAGTCAGCGATCCAGATTGCTATGCGCTCGTTGGTGACTGGATTGATTGCGAAAGCGCCTGTGAACACGCCGGTCTTCTCCTTGGCCAGCTCGGTCCGCTCCAAGTCGCTCTTCTTGGCCACTGCCGCCTGGTATTCTTTCACCGCGCCCGCTTGCGTGGAGCTGCTGATGCGCCCCACCAGGCGATGCTCGGGTGACAACACCATGTAGGTCGCGCCGAACAGAGTGTCCGGGCGCGTCGTAAACACCCGAATTTTTTCGGGCCGCCCGTCCGCCCCCATGACGCCCGCCACCTCAAAATCAACCTCCGCGCCCTCGCTCCGGCCAATCCAATTCCGCTGCATCTCCTTGAGCGAGTCGCTCCACTCGATGGTGTCGAGGTCTTGCAACAACCGTTCCGCCAGCGCGGTGATGCGAAGCATCCATTGCCGCATCGGCTTGCGCGTGACCGGAAAGCCGCCCACCTCGCTCTTGCCGTCGATCACTTCCTCGTTCGCCAGCACGGTGCCCAACTCCTCGCACCACCAGACCGGCGCCTCGCTCACAAACGCCAAACGTCGCGCGTCGCGGTAAGCTCGCCGGTCCGCCTCGGTGTTGCAATCGGCCGGATACTTTAATGTTTCGACGCGCTCGACGCGGTTGCTGGCGGGATTGAACCACGCGTTGTAAAGCTGGAGAAAAATCCACTGGGTCCACCGGAAATACTTCGGATCAGTCGTGTCCACCTCCCGGGTCCAGTCATAGCTGAAGCCAAGCGAGCTGATCTGCCGCTTAAAGGTGGTTATGTTCTCGTTGGTTGCGATGCTGGGGTGCTTGCCGGTTCGGATGGCGTATTGCTCGGCGGGGAGGCCGAACGCGTCCCAACCCATCGGATGCAGCACATTGAAGCCAGTCGCCCGCCGGTAACGCGCCAAAATATCCGTCGCGGTGTAGCCCTCCGGGTGCCCGACATGCAAACCCGAGCCGGATGGATACGGGAACATGTCGAGGATATAATATTTGGGCGGCAGATTTTTCGCCGTGGTCTCCTTGCCTGACAATCCGTGGCGCCGCCCAAATGGATGACTCGCCGGCACGGTTTCATGAGGATTCCACGCGCGAAAAGTCTGCTCGGCCTCCCAGTGGCGCTGCCACTTCGGCTCGATCATATCAAATGGATACTGCTTGCGGACGCTCGACATAGGCCGGGGATATTGGGGAAACACCACGGGGAGGGCAATGGAGATTTCGGCGGCGCGTTGGAGGAAAAACCGCCTGCATTCCGCCAATCGGAGCCCGGATTTTTCCGATGGCAAAACTGCCAAAACTGAAATGATATTGCTCGTTCGCCTCGCGAGTCATGAATTTGTTCAGGGAACGCTTTGACCGGCCACTTTAACGTAACCCGCAACCGCGCTTTTGCGTCTGGTCTTGTGAAGCCAGGAATATGGCCTCCAGACATGATCGGCTCGCCACTATTTAATTTCCTTCGCCGCGATTTTATTTCCGTCGCGGTGGCGTGGATCTTCACCCGCACCGGCTGGGCGGCGCAGCGGCGGCACCTGCTCGCGGCGGCGACGGTTTTGCCAGTGACGAAACACTTTCCAGCCAAACGGCGGTCCGGAAAAAGCCGCCGCGCGTGCGTGGTGAAATTTCTTCCCGGCCAAACAGCAAGCCGGTCCGCGCCATGACCGCAAGCCTTGCATTGGGCGCTGCTGGTCATGCCCGGCCGGCCGCTTTCACCTTTCTCGAACGGCCCGATTCTGCAACGGTCCGGCCTGTGGAATCGAGCGACGCGGAGTTAATCGCTGCGGTGTTGAAGGGTGACGCGGCCAGCTT
>CAZMLP010001043.1:0-5155 GCA_964566745.1 uncultured Verrucomicrobiota bacterium
CCTCAGCGCGGCAAACGCCAACCTGCCGCCCGAGGAAAACGAGACCTTCGAGTTTGGCACGAAGTGGGAATTCCTCCAGGAGCGATTGACCTTGCGCGCCGCCGTGTTTCGCACGGAGAAGAGCAACGCCCGGGAACCGGATCCGAACAATCCGTTGCTCAACGTCCTGGCCGGCAAGCAGCGCGTGGATGGCGTGGAGTTCGAGGCGGGCGGCAAGCTCACCGAGAAATGGAACATCTCCGCCGGCTACGCTTACTTGGACGGCACGGTGATCGAGTCCAAGGCCTTTCCGGCCTCGGTCGGCGCGCAACTGGCAAACGCCCCGCGCAACACCTTCAGTTTCTGGACCACCTACGAGTTGCCGTGGAAATTGGAGATCGGCGGCGGCGGGCGCTTCGTGGATGACCGCACGGCGAGCAGCACGGCCCCGACCGACCCGGTCACTGGCAAGGTGAAAAAGGCGCCGGATTATGTCGTCTTCGACGCGATGCTGAAATACCACCTGACCAAGAACATTGACGTGCAGTTCAATGTGTACAATCTTGCGAACGCGGAGTATTACGACCAGATTCATCCGGCGCACATCGTGCCCGGCGCCGGTCGCTCCATGGTGGTGACCACCAGCTTCAAATTCTAACTTGGTTATCTCATGTTAATCAGCGTCCCGGATGTCCTGACGGCCGAGCAGGTCGCGCAAGCCCGCCAAATTCTCGATCAAGCCGAGTGGGTGGATGGTCGCGTGACGGCGGGCCACCAGTCCGCGCGGGCGAAGGACAACCAGCAGATTCCCGAGGGGCATCCGGCCGCGCGGCAACTGGGCGAGATGATCCTGGCGGCGCTCGGCAAGAGCCCGCTGTTCATGTCCGCGGCGCTGCCGTTGCGCGTGTTCCCGCCCCTGTTCAACCGCTACACCGGCGGGCAATCATTCGGCACGCACGTGGACAATGCCATCCGGCAAGTGCCCGGCACCGGCCATCGCATCCGCACCGACCTTTCCGCGACGCTCTTTTTTGCCGGGCCGGAGGAATACGACGGCGGCGAGTTGTGCGTCGAGGACACCTACGGCGTGAAGAGCGTGAAGCTTCCGGCGGGGCACATGATTCTTTACCCGGCGACGAGTCTGCATCATGTGCGGCCGGTCACACGCGGCGCGCGGACCTGCTCGTTCTTCTGGATTCAAAGCATGGTGCGGGACGACGGCCGGCGCTCGCTGCTGTTCGATCTCGATCTCGGCATCCAACGCCTGGTCGCCGACCACCCGACTCATCCCTCCGCGGTGCAGTTGACCGGCGTGTACCACAATCTGCTCCGGCAATGGGCGGAGGTCTGAGCGGCATGAGTCTCCGCAAAATCATTTTCTGGGGGCATTTGATCGCTGGTGTCGCGGCGGGCGCGGTCATTGGGATCATGTGCTTCTCCGGGGTGACCCTGGCGTTTGAGAAGGAGATCATCGCCTGGGCTGACAAGGATGCGTGGAAGGTCGCGCCTGCCGAGAAAGACGCGAAACCGCTCACGCTTGATGAAATGCTCGCCCGCGCTCGCGAGGCACAACCCGGTGTTCGTCCGACCGGCGTCGTGATTTCGGCCGACCCGTCCGTCGCGGTGATGGTGAATCTCGGGCGCACGAATGCCTGCTACGTGAACCCTTACAGCGGCGAGGTTCATGCGCAGGGCGCGGCGGGCACGCGTGACTTCCTGCGCGCGATGAACGAGTGGCATCGCTGGCTGGCGCGACAAGGCGATAGCCGTCAAAATGGCAAGGCGGTCACCGGCGCGGGCAACGCGGTGTTTCTGGCGCTGGCGATTAGCGGGGTCTATCTTTGGTGGCCGCGCGCGTGGACCAAAAACGTGCTGCGGGCGATCGCCATCCCCAGCCTCAAGCTGGCGGGGAAGAGGCGCGACTGGAACTGGCATAATGCCATTGGCATCTGGTCGGCCCCCGTGCTCGTAGTAATTACCGCCACCGCGCTGCCGATGTCCTATCGCGCCGTGAATGACATGATTTACAAAATGACCGGCAACGAGCCGCCCCCCGCCCCATCCGGGCCGGGTGGTGGCAACACGGGTCAGGTCGTTGATGTGCCCGTCCCGCCCTCCGGGGCGAAGCCGTTGAAATACGAGGCGCTGTTTGCCGCGACCCGCGAGCAAGCACCCGCGTGGGAGCAGATCACTTTTCGCCTGGGAGGTGGAGGAGGCGGTCGTCAACGAGAGGGCGGTGAACGCTCTGGTAGGGAGCAGTCTGGCGGCGAGGAGCGCAAGCCCGGTCCGCAAGCAGTCACGGTGATCGTAAAGGCGCGTGCCGCCTGGCCGCGCTTTGCGACCGCGCAACTTTCGCTCGATCCGTTCACCGGCGCGGTGTTGCGCCGGGAGGCTTTTGGGAATTACAACTTGGGCCGCAAGATTCGCTCGTGGTCGCGCTTCTTGCACACCGGCGAGGCGTTCGGCTGGTTCGGGCAAACCATCACGGCGCTGGCGTCGGCAGGCGGTTTGGTGCTGGTGGTGACGGGCTTTGCGCTGGCGGTCCGGCGTCTCCTTGGATTTGGCAAGAAATCACGCGGCGCAACGGCGCAAGTGGCCAATGAAGAGGCGGTGGAAACCACGGAGGTGCCGGCATGAGTGTGGCTTTCCCTCCAGCGGCGGAACCAGCACGCCGGACACGCGAAAGCGGCGCGCGGATTTTTTCAGACGCTCCGCGGGTTGGCGGGCAAAATGGAAACGCAAATCCCCCGCTCGTATCCATCGTGACGCTCGTGCTTTGGACCGGATGTCTCGCGGTGGGGGTGCTGGGATTCGTTTTACCGTATGCCCGGCCGCATCCGCCCGTGCCGCATCCGGCGCCGGTCATCGCGGAGAAGATCAATGTTGAACTGACGACCGATCCGGTTCCCCCGCCGGAGCCGGAACCCCAAACCAATCCGCAAACGCCGCCGCCGTTGCTCGACCCTTTGACCGCGCCCAAGGCGCCGCCGAGGGTCGCCGTCGCGGAGCCGAGCCCGGCCATCGCGTTCGCGTTGCCGGTCGAGGGTCCGGTGCGGGTGGTTCCGGCCGCGCAGGCAAGCCACGCGCAAGTCACCGCGCCCGCCGTCACGGCCCCGGGGCCGGTCGCCCCGCAAACGCTGGTGTTCGGCCAGGGCGACGGCAAACAGCCCGCCCCGGAGTATCCCCGCCAGGCCCGGCGCGAGGGACAAGAGGGGACGGTTGGCATTCGTTTTAGTCTGGATGAGACGGGCCGCGTGCTGGCCGCCGAGGTCGCGACGGCCTCGCCGTGGCCGCTGTTAAACGAAGCGGCGGTGCGGACCGTGCGCGATCGATGGCATTTCCGCTCCGGCGCGCGACGCGTCTTCGAGGTGGCCATCCGCTTTGAACTGAGCAAATAATGGCGTGTTCGAGGAAATTTTATGACTCCGATGCTTGGCAATATTGTGCTCGATGTTTTCCTCAAGGGCGGGCCGGTGATGTGGCCGATCCTGCTCGCCCTCGTCGCGGCGGTGGTGGTGGTGATCGAGCGGACGCTTTGGTGGACTGCCCTGAGCCGCCGCTCGCGCTCCGGGCCGTTGAACGAGTGCTACGACGCGATCACTGCCGGTGATTTCGATCGCGCCACGCGCATTGCCGCCGCCGGCGAGGATGATCCGTTTCTGCAAACCGTCCATTCCGGCCTGGTGCATGGCCACACCTCGCTACTCGGGGCGATGCAATTGCGCGCGATGGAGGAAATCGAGCGGGCCGAGCGCGTGAACTGGATCCTGGGCACCTTGATCACGCTGGCGCCGCTGCTCGGTTTGCTGGGGACGGTCACCGGCATCATGCACTCGTTTAATTTCGTCGGGGACGAGCAACTCGCGGCCACCAAGGTGAGCGGCGGCATCGCCGAGGCGTTGATCGCGACCGCGTGCGGCCTGGCCATCGCGATTCTCTGCCTGCTGCCCTACAATTATTTCAACCGCCGCTTGGGCACGTTTCGCTCGCAACTCGAGCGCGCGGTCAATCACGTCGAATTGATTGTGGAGTCGGCCAAGCACCACGGGCACGACCTGGAGGAATTCGCCCGCGAGCGCGCCCTGGCCGGCGGCGGCGCGCCGGAACGACGCCCCGAGACCGCGTTGAGCCGGTAATCAGCCAACTTCTGAGCAATCGAAAATATGCCTGTCCGGCTTGGCTCCAAATTGCCCTCCGAATCCTCGCACGAGGCGCGGATCGAGATCGTGCCGCTGATCGACATCATGTTCTTTTTGCTCGCGAGCTTCATGCTTGTCAGCCTGAGCATGGTGAACGCCAAAAGCGTGAAGGTGAACCTCCCCACCGCCACCACCGCCTCGCCCGAGACGAGAAAGGATTTTCTCAACATCTCGGTGGACAAGGCCGGGGCGATGTTTCTCGACCGGCAGCCGGTCGGCGCGAACGAGCTGGTCACCCGATTGCGCGCGGTGCAGCAGACCAACGCGGCCGCGCGCGTCTTCATCAGCGGCGACCAGGACGCGCGCCATGGCGACGTGATCCGCGCGCTCGATCTGGTGCGCTCGGCGGGCATCGACAAGGTGGCGTTCGAGATTCGCGAGCCGGTCAAGGGCAAGCCATGAACCGCGCGCTGCAATATTTCAACTTGCTGGGGGTCGTGGCGCTGGCGGGCCTCTGCGCCTTTCAGTGGCAAGCGAATCGCCGAGTGAATCTGGAGGCCAACTCGCTGGAAAAAGCCCGCTTGGAACAAGCCGCGAAAATCACCGAGGCCGAGAAGACGCTGCACGGCGCGCAGGCGGACTTGGAGGGATTTCGCGGCCAGTTGACCCGCGCCAGCGCCTCCTTGCAAGAGACGAGCGAAAAGCTGCGCGTGGCCGAGCGCCAATTGGCGGACTTGGCGGCTGAGCGGGACCAGTTGCGCGCGAGCGTGACGAACTGGGCCGCCGCTGTGACCGCCCGGGACGAGCGCCTGAAGGCCAACGCGGAGCAAATGCAAAAGCTCGCGGCGGATCGCAATGATTCCGTGACCAAGTTCAACGAGTTGGCCGCCAAGTACAACGGCATCGTGAAAGACGTCAACGACCTGCGCGCCAAGCTCGCGGCCCTCGCCGCGCCGACCAACGCCGCCACGACCGGCAACGCCAACAAGTGACGCGGTAGGGACGCGTCGCCGACGCGTCCGGGCGAGTCCGCGACG
>CAZMLP010001044.1:0-5289 GCA_964566745.1 uncultured Verrucomicrobiota bacterium
CATTGAACTCTCCAGCGGCAACTCGGTGCAAGTGGGCAGCGATCCGCAACGTGGCACGTTTGTGGCGCGGTCCGGCGCGGACAACCAGGGCGTGGTCAAAATTACCACTCCCCAGGGCATCAATCCGGAGCTGGATGCCGGCAGCACGCTGACCTTCATTACCGGCCAGATGCGCGGGCCCGTGGGCATCGGGTCGGGAGTCCTCTTTTCTGACGGGGCGGGCGCGGATAATTCTCCGACCACTCCCGTCAACAGTCCGATTCTAAACCCGGGAACATCCCTGGACACTCCCCGCCTGCCCCAACCCCCCGTGAGCGTTTTCCGCTAGTCATTGTGATGCTCACCTCGGCCAAAGTTTTGACCAACAGCCCCGGGCGGCGGGCGTTCCGGCGGGTTCGTGGCTCGCGACGCCACTGGCGACGGCTGTTTCTGGGGGTGCTGCTCGCCTCGATGGGGCGCAACGTGACTCTGGCCCAGCCAACCGAGCGGTTTTTGAGCCGCACGTCACCCTCGTTGCCGTTTCCACCGCCAGAGCCGGCCAAATACAACCTGAAGATCGGCAGGCTGAAAGCCCTGCTGCACGCGAGCACACAGTTCGAGTTGAACGACAACGTCAGCCTCCTGCAGCATGGGGACCGGGATGTCAGCATCGGACCGCAGATTGGCATTGGCTTTTTGTGGCCGATCAGCGACGTCAACATATTGAACATGGATCTTAGCGGGGGATACCGGTGGTATTTGAACCACCCGAGCCTCTCCACGCTGAACGTGTCGCCTAACTCGCATCTCGATTACCGGATGTGGATCAAGAATGTGGCGCTGAATTTTCACGACAACTTCGCGATTGAGGTGGATCCGACTTCACGACCTGAATTGAGCGGTGGCAACGGCAACAACCTGGTCAATTACCGGCGCGTGGTGAACACCTCGGGCGTCAACGCGAGCTGGCAGCCCGCGCGCAAATGGAGCATGATTGCCGGGTACGATTTCTCGCTGGACCGGTCGATCAGCGGCCAGTACACCTCGCTGGATCATTATGGCCACAACTGGAGCGCGGGTGTTTATCACGTGCTTTCCTCCCGGTGGACGCTGGGGATGACGGCGGCCTACTCTATCACCGATTATATCGAGCGGATACAAAACAACGGCTGGTCCTGGAGCGTGGGGCCAATCGCGACGTTCAAGCCGACGAAGTTCCTGACCTTTGACGCTTCGGTTTCCTTGACCAGCCAGCACTTTGACCACACTGGCACCATTAACGACACCTCCGAGTTTGAGGGGGTCAGCTACCAAGCCGGCGTGCGCCACATCCTCAACAGCCGATCCACGCAATACATCCGGGCGCGTCGCTCCATCACGCCGGGTTTTGCCAGCAATTTCACAGACATTCTGGCGCTTCAGTATGGCTATTCCACCAAGCTGACCTCGGCCATCACACTGAACACCTCGCTCTCCTATGAGACCTTCACCACCTCAGGGCCAGTGGGCGAGTCCGCCGACCGGTATTTGTTTTACATCGGCACTCATTTTCAGCTCACTCGCCGGGTTTTGGCCGGCCTTGGATACACCTTCAGTTGGAAGGATTCCAACCAACCGGGCCTGGACTACCAACAAAACCGCTTGACTCTTGATTTGGCCTATCAATTTTAAGAGAGACATGAACCCGTTCACTGGTATCTTCCGCCTCGCTTTTGA
Source organism: uncultured Verrucomicrobiota bacterium (assembly GCA_964566745.1). GTDB lineage: Bacteria > Verrucomicrobiota > Verrucomicrobiia > Limisphaerales > CAZMLP01 > CAZMLP01. The sequence continues at coordinate 1,696 of CAZMLP010001044.1, forward strand.
ACTTGCCCGGCAATTGACCGCGCCGGTTGCGCTGGCGTGTTGCCTGGCCGTGGCGGCGGCGGAAAAGCCGGAGGCCCCGTCTCCCGCGGCGGCGAAGCCCGATTCAGCCGACGATGTGGAATTGCAGGCTGGGCAAAAGATCGGTTTTGCGATTCGCGAGGATCCCGCCCGGGACGGCACCCTCAGCGAGCTTTTGGTTTCTCCGACTGGATTTGTGGAGTTTCCCGTCAGCCGTAAATCGGGAATCAAGATTCCCCTGGATGTCGGCGGCAAAAAGGTGAGCGAGGTGAAAACCTTGCTGAAAGCCAAGCTGGACGAGGACTACTATGTCAACGCCACGATTGAATTGGTGGCGTCCCGCGAGCAAGAGGCGAAAAAGGCCGGCCTGGTGTATTTGTATGGAAAGGGCGTGAAGAGCCAGATCGTTCAGCTCCTGCCGGGCGAGCCGCACCGGATTCTCGACGTGATTTTGACCGCGAGCACCACCGAGTTTGCCAACCTGAAAAAGGTCAAGTTACTGCGTAAAAACGCGCAAACCGGGAAGGTCGAGACGACCGTCATCAACGTGGAGGAGATCAAAAAAACTGGCAATGACGCCACCAACCTCTTGTTGCAAGATGGTGACAAGATCGAGGTGCCGGAGAGGTCGTTTGTCCTGTAAACGGACCGCCAGCCAGCCATGATCAAAGACAAGAACAGCCCGGTCTCCTCGCCTGCCTCGCCCATCGCGGCGCACATGGCGGACCGGCTGAATCTGATGATCTATGCACGGCGGTATGTGCAGCTGGTGCTCCGCCGCTGGCCGGTGCTGGTTCTTTGCACATTGGCGGGCCTGGGTTACAACACCTACAAGGCGGTCACCAGCCCGGATATTTTTCAAGCCTACTCGACCGTCACCGTCAACAGCATCGTACAAACCAGCCATGACGACCGCGCGAAGGTGGTCGAGGCGACGGACAACAATTATTGGAACGACCAACTGGTCAAGATGGAGGCGCAACCCGTGCGGGAGCGAGTGGCCGAGCGTATGAAGGACCGGCCGCGCCCGGCCAGCCTCGAGCTTTCCGCCAGCAAGCAGCAAGGCGCCTTTTTCAAGCTGAATGTTCGCAGCACGGACTTCGATTTCGCCCAGAGATACGCCATCGCGTGGGCCGAGGAGTTCGTCAAATGGAGCGACGACGAGCGCAACAACGCCCTCGAGAAGCGCTCGCGCGGCAATCGCGAGCAAATGATTGAAATCCAGCGCAAGCTCGACGAGGTGCGCACCAACATCCAGGAGTTTCAAAAGAAGTACACGATCATTGACATCAAGCAGCAATGCGCCGACGCCGAGCAGCGCCTGGCCTCCCTGAACAACGAGTACCACGCGAAGAAGACCGAGTTCGAGCGGTTGAAAAAGATGACGCGCGAGGAGATCGCGCACGGCGCCTGGCGCGGAGTCAGCCCGCCCGCCACGTCTTCAGAAAAAGGAACGAAGCCGGACCAGGCCACCGCGACCGAGCGCCCGGAAGTGCCCGACCCGCTCACCAAATACGCCACGGATTCAAAGTATTCCGCGTTAAATTACCAACTCCAGACCAACCAGATCTACCGCACCAACTTGCTCCAAACGCTCAAGCCTAGGCATCCGGCGGTCGTCGCGGTGGACGCGGCCATTCGCCAGTTGAACTTCGACATTGATTTTGAGCTAAAAAACATTGATGCCCAAAAACTGGCCCGTCTCTCCCTGCTCGAGTCCGAGGCGGCGAGTTACGGCCCGCTCATCGAGGAGGCAACGCAAAAATTCAAGAAGCTGGCGGAGATCAAGGCGCAGTTCAGCCAGTTGGACGAGGACCAGACCACGTACCAAAACCAGATTCTCAGCATGCGCAACCAGCTTTCCCAACTGGAGTTGACGCGTGGCGGGAACGAGGAGCAGTGGAAAGTGAGCGAGCGCGGTGTCGGCTCGGACAGCCCGGTTGAGCCGAACCGCCAGCGCATTATTTTGAGGGGTTTTGTCACCGGTCTCGCCATCGGTCTGGTGATCATCTTCCTCCTCCACCGGCTGGACGACCGCCTGGATTTGGCGGAGGACATCGAGCGCGAATTGGAGGAGCCGGTTCTCGGCCAAGTCCCCCAGATGGACGTCAAAGCCATCAAAGCGCAACGACTGCTGGTCACGAATTTGCCCCAGAATGATATGTTCGCGGAGTCCATTCGCGGCGTTCGCTCCACCGTGCTCATGACCGTCGGCGCGGGCAGCAAGCGGGTGTTTATTGTCACCAGTGCCGTTCCCGGTGACGGCAAGACAACCTTCACGGTCAATTTTGCCGCCACTCTGGCCATCACCGGGGCCCGCGTGTTGCTGGTGGACGCGGACCTGCGCCGCGGCAGCACTCATTTGTATTTCAACCATCAGCGTGATTCCGGATTGAGTGACATTTTGTCCGGCGCGACACACTGGAGTGACGTGGTCAAGACCACCGATCAAAAGACCCTTGGTCTCATCACCTCGGGGCAGCTTCCCGCAAACCCGGGCGAGTTGCTGCTCGGTCCCATCGTCGAGCAATTTATCAAAGAGGCGCGAGAGGAATACGACTACATCATCATCGACACGCCGCCGCTCACGAGCATCAACGACACCTTCGCGCTGGTCGGCTTCTCGGATGGCTTGGTTTTTGTGGTGCGCGCTGGCCAAACCTCGATGCGGTTCGCCAAAAACGCGCTTGCGGCCGTCCGGCAGCGGGACGCGCGCGTGCTGGGCCTGGTGCTGAACGGGATCACCTCGGACAACCCCTACTACTACTACCACTACTACTATCACGCGTACTACAACCAGGAGCAGAAGCAGAGCATTGGCACGCCGGCCGAGAGCCGCCCGGCCCGCGAAATGGCGCCGCGCCGGCGCTCCTCCATGCCGTCCATCGAGGCCGAGGCCAAAACCCAAGTGGGCGAGAAAGTGTCGTCCAGCCGTCTGGCCATCGAGGAACGCAACAAAATCGAGCAGTACAAGTCACGCCGCGCCGCGCTCAAGCCGTCGCTGCCGGTCGAGACTAACCCGGTGGTCGCACCACCTTCCGACACGCCCCCCGGCGCGGACGATGACGCCGGAAATCAGGGCTGAATTTTTCGCTTACTTTGTCCCGTCGGGTCGTCGGCAGCGGAAAAGGGTGGGGCGGATGTCACTGGGATAACGGACACGGGAAAGGCCGTTGTTATCCGTCACCAACCAGATGTTTTCGCGGTCCACCGCGAGTCCTTCCATCGTGCCAGTGGGATAGAGAGTGTGGTACACCACTTCCGGGGCCTGCTCCATTATCGCGTAGTCGAACTCCGCCTGCACAGAGTGTGTCTCCGGGTTGATTCGGAGCACTACCCGGCTCTCCCGGAGTAGCGCCCAGAGCGAGCCGTCGAAAAAGCAGAGGTCCGAGTAATGCACGTCGAGGGCGTTCCGGCCCGCGGCGCCAACGGAAAAGTCATCGATGACACGCAGAGTGGGCAAGTCCACCACGATGAGCCGCCCGATCATGCGCTCGTTGGCGACATAAAGGCGGTCGCCATGCACAGCAATGCCCTCGAAGGAGGCGTTGCGGTCGCGATAGTACTCGTAGCGGA
>CAZMLP010001045.1:0-5724 GCA_964566745.1 uncultured Verrucomicrobiota bacterium
CGACCAAAAATAGTGGGCGCATGGACCGAGTGAATGATCATCTTAAAGCCTGAGCGGGATCTGGAGGCGATTCGACCGGCCTGCTCCATTGCGGCGAGAGTGCTGGACGAGGTGGCCGGATTCATCGCTCCGGGCCAGACGACGAAGGACATTGACAACTTCGCGGCTGGCCGGATCAAGGCCCACGGGGCAAAAAGCGCTTTTTTGGGCTATCGAAAGTATCCGTGCCACGTCTGCATTTCGGTAAATGAGCAAGTGGTTCATGGGCTCGCCGGAAAGCGTCGGGTGCAGTTTGGCGACATCGTAAGTATCGATGTGGGCGTGTTTTACAACGGTTTTGTGGGTGACAACGCGAGAACGGTGGCAGTGGGTGGCTGCGGTTTGCTGGAGCAGAAACTGATTGATGTCACCGAAAACGCGTTATATGCTGGAATTTCCCAGGCCGTTGCCGGGAACCGGGTGGTGGACATCTCCCGGGCGATTCAGACCCATGTGGAGAGCAACGGCTTTAGTGTGGTGAGGGAATTTGTGGGGCATGGAGTAGGACGGTCGGTCCATGAGGATCCGCAAGTGCCGAACCACGTTGAGAACCGTCCATCGGAGAAATTGCGGCCCGGCATGACTTTGGCGATTGAGCCGATGGTCAACGCGGGTGGCCCGGGTGTGATTATCGAGCCGGATGGCTGGACCGTCGTTACCAGGGACGGAAAGCCGTCGGCTCATTTTGAGCACACCATTTTGATTACAGAAGCGGAGCCCGAGATACTGACGTGCCTCGAGAAGATGCCATCACAGTTGAAGCAACTGTCCTAGAGGCGCTTCCGAACACGCTGTTCCGGGTTCAATTGGCCAATGGCCATCGTGTGATGGCGCATTTGGCGGGCCGGTTGCGGATGAGTTTCGTCCGCTTGCAACCGGGTGACCGGGTGACTTTGGAAATGTCGCCCTTCGATTTGTCGAAGGGCTGCATCACTTTGAAAAACGAAAACGTGAAGCAATGAAAGTCCGTGCCTCAGTAAAGAGACTTTGCGAGCACTGCAAAGTGGTCAAGCGCAAAGGCGTCATTCGTGTGATCTGCTCGAACGCGCGCCACAAACAACGTCAGGGTTAATTGATTTATGCCACGCATTCTTGGTGTTGATATCCCGGCCGAAAAGCGCATCGATATTTCGCTGCGCTATATTTACGGCATCGGCCCGGTGAACGCGAAAGTGATTTTGGAGAAGGCGGGCATTGACCCGAGCATTCGCGCCAAAGCGCTGGACGAGCAGCAACTTTCGCGGATCGTGCATGCCATTCAAGAGGGCAAGTACGTGATTGAGGGCGACCTGCGCCGCGAGTTGGGACTGAACTTGAAGCGCCTCCAGGCGATCAAGTGCTATCGCGGTGTCCGCCACTTGCGCGGGTTGCCCGTGCGCGGCCAGCGCACCTCCACCAACGCGCGCACGCGCAAGGGACCGCGCAAAACGGTCGGCGTGCAACGCAACCCGAACGCGAAAACGGGCATCCATTAATTGATTTGTTATGGCAGACGAGACGAAAGCTAAAAAACCCGCCGCTCCGAAAAAGGACGAGGCTGCTGGCGCTCCCGCCGGCGAGGCCGCGCCCAAAGCTCCCCGCAAGCCCGCGGCCCCGGGCGCTGACGCCCCGAAGACCGCTCCCGCCGCCGGCGAGGCTCCCGCGGCTGGCGCCGCTCCTGCCGGACCGGTCGCCGGTTCGGCCCCCACCGCCGCCGAATTGCTCGCGGATGACGCCGCTGGCAAAAAAATCATCAAGGCGAAGGGTTCCAAGAACATTTCCGTGGGTGTGGCGAACATTCTGGCCACGTTCAACAACACCCTCGTCTGCATCACGGACATGCACGGCAACATCCTCGGTTGGTCGAGCGCCGGCCGGGTTGGTTTCAAAGGCTCCCGCAAGAGCACCGCTTTCGCCGCCCAGCAGGTGGCGCAAGACGCCGCCCGCCAGGCAATGGCGCACGGCATGAAGGAAGTTGAGGTTCGCGTGAAGGGGCCTGGTTCCGGTCGCGAGTCGGCGATCCGCGCGTTGCAGGCCATTGGCTTGGAGATCAGCGCGATCAAGGACGTGACGCCGGTGCCGCACAACGGCTGCCGCCCGCGCAAGAAACGCCGCGTGTAATCCCGAATTTTAACGCTAAACCTATTTTACTATGGCTCGTTACACAGGCCCTCGCACCCGCATCAGCCGCCGTTTCGGCATGCCGATTTTCGGGCCCACCAAATATCTCGAACGCAAGAATTACGGCCCCGGCGTTCACGGTCCGAAGTCACGCCGCAAGCACACTGATTATGGCTTGGGCCTGATCGAGAAGCAGAAGCTTCGCTACTACTATGGACTGATGGAGCGCCAGTTCCGCGGCGTGTACGAGCGCGCGTTGCGCCAGCGCGGCGTCACTGGCGAGACAATGCTCCAGATTTTGGAGACGCGTTTGGACAATGTGGTCTATTTGCTCGGCTTTGGCTACACCCGCCCGGCGGCCCGCCAGTTGGTCAGCCACGGTCACGTCAAAGTGAACGGTCGCAAGGTGACGGTCCCCTCGTTCGCGCTGAAGGTGAACGATGTGATCGAGATCAAGGACAACAATGTGTCCCGCCAGCTCGCCACGCGCGCTTTGGAAATTTCCACCAGCCGCGCGATTCCGGACTGGGTGATGCTGGATCGCGGCGCGTTCAAGGGGACCGTCATGCGCGTTCCGTCCCGCGACGAAATCCAGCCGGTTGCCAACGAGCAAGCGGTGGTCGAGTTTTATTCCCGGTAAGCAACCGGTCCCCAAGCGGGACCAAAGCAATTACAAGGGCCGCATTCCCGGCGGGAATACGGGGCGCGGCCAGGTTACAATTGCTGTAATAACCAACATATATGCCAGTACGCCTAGGTCGGTTTGAAATGCCCAAGCGGTTGTCCAAGGAAGACGGGACGGCCACGCCCACATACTCGAAGTTCATCGCCGAGCCGTTTGAAACCGGTTACGGCCACACGGTGGGCAACTCCATGCGCCGCGTGTTGCTTTCCTCGCTGGAAGGCGCCGCGATCACGTCTGTCAAGATTGACGGCGCGATGCACGAGTTCACCACGATTGACGGGGTGGTGGAGGACGTGACCGACATCGTCCTGAACCTCAAGCGGATTTTGTTCAAGGCCCATACCCGCGAACCGCAAACGCTGCTGCTCTCGGTGCATAAAGAGGGTCCGGTGACCGCCGGTGACATCAAGCTCAACCAGAACGTCGAGTTGGTGAACCCGGACCAGCTTATTTGCACACTCGACAAGAAAAAGAAATTCGAGATGGAGCTGGAGGTCAGGGTCGGTCGCGGCTTTTGCCCTGGTGACGAGAACAAGAAGCCCGACCAGCCGATTGGCGTGATTGCGATCGACTCCCTCTTCTCGCCGGTGACGCGTGTGCGTTACTCGGTGGAGAACGCGCGTGTCGGCCAGCGCACGGACTATGACCGCTTGTTGATCGAGATTTGGACCGACGGCCGCATCTCCCCGGACGACGCGCTGACGCAGTCCTCCGTGATCCTGCAGAAGCACCTCGACGTGTTCGCGCTCTATGACAAGAACGCGGTGCAATTCGAGGAGGTCGTTGACAAGCAGGACGACGAGAAGGCCAAGCTCAAGAAGCTGCTCAACATGAGCGTGAACGAGATCGAGCTCAGCGTGCGCGCGGCGAACTGCTTGAACAACGCGAACATCACGTCCGTCGGCCAGCTGGCGATGAAGACCGAGGCCGAGATGCTCAAGTACCGCAACTTCGGCAAGAAGTCGCTGAACGAGATCAAGGAAAAGCTTTCCGGCCTGGGTCTGACCCTCGGCATGAACATCGATCCGGCGCTCCTTGAGCCGCCGAAGGAAGAACCGAAGCCCGTTGTCTAAGGATTTAGTATGCGACATCTGAAGAAAACCGCGAAGCTGGGCCGCACCGGCGAGCATCGGAACGCGATGCTGGCCAACATGGTGTGCAGCCTCATCAAGCACAAGCGGATTGAGACCACGCTGGCGAAGGCCAAGGCGGTGCGACCGGTCGCCGAAAAGGTGCTGACCCTCGGCAAGGAGAACACCTTGCACGCCCGGCGCCTGGTGGCGGCGAAACTGCGCCAGCAACCGCGCAGCCATTTCGCGGGCACCCCCAAAACCAAGGGCAAAGTGGCCCGTGACGAGTGGCGCAAGAACGAGGATGTGATTCGCATCCTGTTCGAGGACCTCGCGCCCGCGTTCAAGGACCGCAATGGCGGCTACACCCGCATCATCAAGCTTGGCCAGCGCCAAGGTGACGCTGGCGACAAGGCGATCATCGAGTGGGTGGACTTCACCCCGGCGGCTCCGGTCGCGCCCGCGACGACAGCCCCGGCGGGCGGCGCCGCTCCCACCGAGGAGAAGAAGTAATTTAGTCTGATTTGCACCAAACCCGCCCGGGAGTCCGGGCGGGTTTTTTGTTTGGTGGCGCGGGACGGAAAAGCGGGTAAATTGACGGCGTTCAACTTACGATGGCGCGACACATTCCGTGGCTGGTGGGATTGGTGCTGGCCCCCCTGTTGTTCGGCTCTGTGAATCCGGAGGGGCAGGCTGTGGTCGGGCTGTGCGCCGGGTTGAGCCTTCTGCTTTTGATCGGTGACGGCGCGCCTGTCTCGCGGGCGGACATGATTGGCGGCGGTTTGCTGGTGCTGGTCCTTGTGGTTGGGATCATCCCGTTGCCGGCGAGTGTGGTGGCGGCTTTAAGTCCTGAGCGGGTGGCCTTCGCGGCGAAATTCCCGGTGGAAGCCGGGGTTCCGCAAAAATGGCTCACGCTTTCCCTTTCCCCCTCTGGAAGCATGCAGCGGCTTTGGGAGTTGAGCCTGGTCCTCGCCTTCTTTTTTTTGGCGCGGCGCGCGGCCGCTGAGCGGCGGTTTGCCAAATTTTTTTCGCTGGTGGTGGCGGTGGGAGTGTTGCTGTTGGCGGCGAGTGATGCCTGGTATCGCCTCACCGGACGGCGCAATGTGCTTGGCCTCTGGCAGGAAACTTGGGGGAAAGGAGCAGGCACCTTCGCGAACCCGAATCATTTCGCGGACTGGCTTTATGTCGGCTCGCTGTTTTGTCTCGGTTGGGCGCTTCGAAGAATCTGGCCGCTCCAATCCGCCCGGAACAAACCGGCCCATCGTCCGCGCAATTATCTTGATGGTGGTTTTCTGATCGTCGCGGCGGTGGTTGGTGTCGTGATGGCGCTGGCAAGCGGATCGCGCGGCGGCTTCGCGAGCTTCGTGGCCGGCGGTCTCGCCTGGATTGCGCTCGTGATTCGGCGTTCGGAAGGAGAAAAACGCAAAGTGATCGTGGGCGTGGCGGCGCTGGCCGCAGTGGTTCTGGTGCTGGGCGCGGGCAGTGTGCTGATCAACCGGTTGGCAAAGTCGCGGGCGGACAACGCAAGCCGCTACTCAAAAGGGGAAATTTGGCGGCAATCGTGGTCGATCTTCCAAAAATATCCGGTGTTCGGCACAGGTTGGGGCAGCTTCGTTTACGCATATAATCACTACAAGCAATCGGGCGGGGATTCCACAATCTGGCACGCCGAAAATGACTATTTGCAACAGTTGGTCGAGACGGGATTGCTGGGCACTGTGTTATTGGGCGGGCTTTTGGCTTATTTGTTGCGCGCCCCGCTTGCGTCCGCGTGGCGGGAAAAATCGGACGAGCCTGAGGTGTTGCTTGGGGCACTGGCTGGCTTGGTGG
>CAZMLP010001046.1:0-4272 GCA_964566745.1 uncultured Verrucomicrobiota bacterium
CGTTCGCGGTGGGTGACGAATGGTATTTCAACATTCATTTTCGCGAGGGAATGACGGGCATCACGCCGATTTTGGTCGCGAAACCGTCGGACGAGACGCGCCAGGGCAAATCGTCCTCGCCGCGTGGCCCGCACCCGCACATTGTCGCGGCTTCTGGTCGCGAGGAGGTGCTCATGTGGACCACGGAGCGGCCGGACGGCGGGCGCGGTTTCGGGTTCACCGGCGGCCACAGCCACGTCAATTGGGGCAACGACAACTTCCGCAAGCTCTTCTTGAACGCGCTGCTTTGGATCTCGAAGATCGATCCGCCCGCCGACGGGGTTTTCTCGACGGTCACGCAAGAGGAGTTGCAGGAGAACCTTGACCCCAAAGGCCGCCCGGCGAGGCCGGCGCCAGTCGTGAACCTCAGCGGTGACTGGCAGTTCAATGTGGAGACCACCGTCGGCAAGGGCGAGCCGGTGTTCACCTTCCAGCAAACCGGCGACAAGTTAAGCGGAACCTACAAGGGCCAGCTCGGCGAGGCCCCGCTCACTGGCCTCGTGAAGGGCAATGAGGCAAAGTGGACCTTCACCGTCCGCATGAACGAGCAGGACGTCCTGGTCTCCTATGCCGGCAAGATCGACGGGCCGGGCAAGATGAGCGGCAAGGTCCAAATCGGCGACGCGGGCGACGGCACTTGGACGGCGAAAAAGTAGGGCCCGGCGCCAATGCGTCCGTGAGTCGCTGGTCCCCCAGCGTCTCCTACTCTCGAAATAGCTCGGCGATGATGATTTGAAAACGCGGCAGCAACGTCTCCATTAAGGTCTCCTTGCCCGCGAGGATGCTTTTGAGCGAAAGGCCGTACTGGGTCCCGTGATAAACCTCCACGTTGTCGTAACGCGGGTCCACCATCCAGAGGCGCGGCAGGTTGACCTGCTCGTAATAGCCCTTTTTAAGCACTGTGTCGCTCCGGTGGTCGTCCGAGGCGATCACCTCCGCCGCGAGCCAAAGCTTGCCGGCCCCGGCGGTGACTAGTGCGAGGTCCGGTCGCAGCATCGTGCCCGCCGTCACCTGCACGATGGACCGCGGCGGAAGCAGCCGCGCGCTCGGCAATTGTCCCATCACCGCGGCGACGCGTTCATGCAATCGTTGGCAAATCAGTTCGTGCCGCTCTCCCGGGGGAAAGCGGAGCAAGGTCTCGCCCTCGACAATTTCCTCGTACGGGCTGCTCATCGGCATGCTGGATCCCGGCCAAGCCTCTACTTCTTCAGCACGTCACGCAAGAAGCGTCCGGTGTGGGACTGTCGCTTGCGTGCCACCTGTTCGGGCGTTCCCGCGGCCACGATTTGCCCGCCCGCCGCGCCGCCCTCGGGACCCAGGTCAATGATCCAATCCGCCTCGGCGATCAAATCCAGATTGTGCTCGATGACGATCACCGAATGCCCGGCGTCCACGAGACGTTGCAGCACCTCGACCAGCCGCCGAACGTCGGACATGTGCAGGCCGATGGTCGGCTCTTCGAGCACGAAAAGATTCCGCTTCACCAGCGGTTCCAGGAGGTCCGGCTGCCGCAAGCCACTGAGGAGATGAGTGACAAGCTTCACCCGTTGCGCCTCGCCGCCGCTCAGCGTGGGGCTGATCTGGCCCAACCGCAGATAATCCAGCCCCGTGTCCCGCAGCGCCTCCAGCGGGCGCCTGATGCGCGGTTGCGCCGCAAAAAACTCGATGGCCTCGTTCACTCCCAAGTCCAGCACCTCGGCGATGTTCTTGCCGTTGTATTGGATGTCCAGCGTCTCCAGGTTGAACCGCGAGCCGCCGCAGGTCTCGCACTTCACGTAGGCGGGCGGCAGAAAATTCATCTCCAGTTTGATGGTGCCCGCCCCCTCGCATGCCGGGCAGCGGCCTTGCGCGCTGTTGAACGAGAACCGGCTGCCCGTGTACCCACGCAGCCGCGCCTCAGGGATCTGCGCGAAGAGCTTGCGAATGTCGTCGAAGAACCCGACGTACGTGGCGGGAGTCGAGCGCGGTGTCCGGCCAATCGGCGCCTGGTCCACCTCGTACACAGACTGGATCGACTCATACCCGCTCAACTCCATCGCCGGCTTTGCCCCAGTCTTGGAACGCCGGTTCCCCTCCTTCACTTTTGCCGTCACCAATGGCACCAGGCACTCGCGAATCAAGGTGCTCTTGCCCGAGCCGCTGATGCCGGTCACCACCACCAGCCGGTTCAACGGAAATTGCACCGTGAGATTCTTGAGATTGTTCGTGGCGGCGCCGGTCAGGGTCAGCCAGCGCGTCGCGACCGGCTTGGCAATGGGCGCCGGCGCGTCGTTCAACATGAACGCCCCGGTTTCGTGGGAGCGTTTCGCTTTAACAGCCGGCTCTGTGGTGACCGGCCGGCGCGCGCCACGCGAGGGAAAGGAGGGTTTTTCCCGAAGGCACCGGCCCGTCACCGAGTCGTCATGCCGCGCGAGTTCCGCCAGGGTGCCGCTCGCCACCACCCTTCCGCCATTGATTCCGGCGCCGGGACCGAGATCAATGATGTGGTCCGCGCGGCGCATCGTCTCCTCGTCGTGCTCCACCACCACCAGCGAGTTCCCGCGTGCCTTGAGCGCCTCCAGGGCCGCGAGCAGGTGCTCGTTGTCGCGCGCGTGCAGGCCGATGGTCGGCTCGTCGAGCACGTACAAGACACCGCTCAGATTCGAGCCGAGCTGCGCCGCGAGGCGAATGCGTTGCGCCTCGCCGCCCGAGAGCGTTGGCACGCCGCGCCCGAGTTGCAGATAATCCAGGCCCACTTCAACCAGGAATCGCAGGCGCTCGCGGATCTCTGGCAGGATGTCGCGCGCCACCTCGGCGGTGTGGCCAGTGAACTTGAGCTTGCGAAAATAGGCGAACGCCCCGGCCACCGAAGACTGGCTAAAAGTGTCGATCGTTGGCGCGGACTTGTCCTGCTTGCCGCGCGTGGCCCCGGTATCAACCAGCCGCACCGCCCGCGCGACCGCGTTCAACCGCGACCCGTTGCATTCCTGGCACGGCTCGCGCTTTCCCTCCTGCCACTCATACCAGGACTCCTCGATCGCCTCCGCCCGCGCGCCGCGATCCACGTCCGGCAGATAAAACAACTCGCCGAAGCCACGGCATTTCGGACACCATCCCTGTGCGGAATTGTAGCTGAAAAGTTTGGGGTCGAGCGGCTCGAAGGACCGGCCGCAAGAGGGGCAGGCCCGCTCCGTCGAGTGGACCGACACCTTCCCGTAATTGTCCAGCGCGAGGAGCATCCCGTGCCCGAGGTCGATGGTCTCGTCGATCAATTGCTGCGGCGTCTTCCCCTCTTTCGCCGGCGCCGGGCTGCCTCTTTTTCGCGGGGCCTCCAGCACGCCGGTCACGATCTCCACGTTGTGCTCGCGAAACCGGTCGAGCCGCAACCGCTCCCCGGTGGAATGAATCTTCCCGTCGGCGCGAATCTCCGCGTAGCCATGCTTGGCGGCCCACTCCGCCACCTCGGTGTGAAAGCCCTTGCGTCCCTTCACCACGGGCGCGAGCAGCAAGAGGTCGCCGCGCTCCTTGGTCTCCGCTTGCAGCCGCCGTCCCAGTTCGTCGCGCGTTTGCGCCTCCACCGGTATCTGGCAGTCCGGGCAATATTGTGTTCCGACCCGCGCGAAGAGCAGGCGCAGGAAATGGTAAATTTCCGTGACGGTGGCCACCGTGCTTTTGCCGCCGCCGCGCGAGTTGCGCTGCTCAATGCTCACCGTGGGCGGGATGCCGGTGATAAGGTCCACGTCCGGCCGCGCCAACTGCTCCACGAACTGCCGCGCGTACGCGCTCATCGCATCCAGGAAACGCCGTTGCCCCTCGGCGAACAGCAGATCGAAGGCAAGCGTGCTTTTGCCCGAGCCGCTCACCCCCGTGACCACCACGAACTTCCCCCGCGGTATCGCGACGGAAAGGTTCTTCAAATTGTGTTCGCGCGCCCCGTGAATGACGATGTCATCCCCGCTGGCCCCGGCAACCTGGCTTTCGTGCAGCACCTATTGGTTCTAACACTCCCGCGTGCGGGCGCAAAAAATTTTGGCAAAAATTATCCGCCCCTCGTCCTCCATCCCCCTCAACAATCATCTTGCCGGGGGCCTCGCCGGTCCCGGACGACTGAACGCCTCCAGCCAGGCCCGCGCCGCCCGCTGGAGATGCTCGCGTTCGTCGGCGCTCAACCCCCCTCGCGCGAAGCGATAGCGGCTGTGCAGTTCCACCAGTGGCGGGAGTTCCCCGCCTTGCGGCGCCGCGGCGCCCGCCGCC
>CAZMLP010001047.1:0-2388 GCA_964566745.1 uncultured Verrucomicrobiota bacterium
AAATTTGGCGCGCCCCCTCGTGGCCGGAAATTGAGGCGGCCGAGGCAAAGTAGGAATGAGGCCAGCCCGGAAACCGAAGTTCAACCAGATTTGACACGGCCCGCGTTCGCGCCGGATAGTGGCCCGCGATGGCGCGCGTGTATGACTTGGTGATGACCCACAAGCTGGATTCCGATGATTTCTTCATTCATCGGGTCCAGGAGCATTGCGCGGCTGCCGGGCTGAATTTCTTTCTCGTCGAGCCGCTGTGGGTGGAGGCGTTTTACGAACGGCTCGCTGCCCGGGAGATTCACTGCAAGGTTTTGCTCAATCTTCACAGCGAGCACCATCAGCCCGACGAGATTTACCATCGCTTGGTTCAATTGGCTGACCAGCGTGGCGCGGTCGTGATTGATCCACCCGGTGTGGCGCTGGCCGCCTTTGACAAGGCGCGCGTGCATCCGCAGTTGATCGCCGCCGGGCTGCTGGTTCCCTACACGGTTCTGGTTTCGGCCGGGGATGCGGCCCAGATCCAGCTTTCGCCGGGCCAGCGTGAGATGCTGGGCAGCCCGTTCGTCATAAAACCCGCATTGGGTTATGGCAAACGCGGTGTGATTCTGGACGCCACTTCCGAGCGCGACTTGGAGCGTTCGCGGGTGCTTTGGCCCGTTGGCGATTATTTGTTCCAGCGTCGGATCGTGCCGCGTGAAATCGAGGGTGAGCCGGGCTATTTTCGCGTCTATTATGTGTTCGGCGCGGTCTGGATCAGTTGGTGGAATTGCCGGACGGACCGGTACCGGCTGCCCACTGCTGCCGAGACCACTTGGCCCGAGTTAGCCCGCATGGAAGCCATGGCCCGCCAAATCGCGTCGCTCACCGGCATGAACTTTTTTTCGAGCGAGATTGCGGTGACCGAGTCAAACGAGTGCGTGTTAATCGATTACGTTAACGACCAGTGCCATTTGCTTACACAATCCGCCGATCCGCGCATTGGGGTGCCGGATCCCTTGGTCGCGAGCATCGCCCGGCGGCTGGTCGAGGCGGCGGGCGGGATAATTCGGAAACCACGGTGACCTTTCTGGTGTTTAGCCAAACAGCGGATGGCACGACCGAAAAGGTCGCGTTCGCTCCGGACAATCAATGATCTTGCGCGCCCGAGATTTCGAATACCGCTTCCCGCGCCCGGCGCTGGTCATGGGCGTCATTAACGTCACGCCGGACTCTTTCTCGGACGGTGGAAAATTTCTCGATCCCTCGGCCGCCATCGCGCACGGATTGAAGCTCGCGGAGGAGGGCGCGGAAATTCTCGATGTCGGCGGCGAATCGACCCGCCCCAACGCGACGCCGGTGGAGGAAGCCGAGGAACTGCGCCGGGTGCTGCCCGTGATCGAGGGATTGGCCCGTCAAGTGAGGGTGCCAGTGTCAATTGACACGCAAAAACCTTCCGTTGCGCGCGCCGCGGTGGCGGTGGGGGCCAGCATTATCAATGACATCGGCGCCAACCGCGCTCCCGACGAGATGTGGCGCGTGGTGGCGGAGACTGGCGCGGGTTACGTCTGCATGCACATGCAAGGAACCCCGCGGACCATGCAGCAAAACCCGAGTTATGATGATGTTGTCTCTGCGGTGGACCAATTTTTCGGCGAGCGCCTGGAGCGGTTGGCGGCGGCGGGAGTCAGCGCGGAGCAAGTAATTTTGGACCCCGGGGTAGGCTTTGGAAAGACTGCGGAGCACAATTTACAGTTGCTCGGCGCGACCACAACTTTTACAAGATGGCGACGCCCGTTGCTGTTGGGTGTTTCGCGCAAGTCTTTCCTGGGTCGCTGGTTGAGGGCTGGAACGGAGGCCCGTCTGCCCGCGTCCCTGGCTTGCGCGTGCTCGGCGGTCGCTGCCGGGGCGAATGCCATTCGCGCGCATGATGTGGCCGCCACATGGCAGGCCTTGCGGGTGACCGAGGCAATTCTGGCGCAGTCGAAACGATGCTGACCTTTCTCCAAAACGTGTGGCGGCCCGTGGTCGAGATTTGCATTCTCGCCGTGGGCATTTACCACGTTTTCCGGTTCGTGCGCGGGACGCGCGGAGCCCCGGTGGTGACCGGCTTTCTGGTTCTTTTTCTGACCCTGGCCATCGTTACCAGCCTGCTGGACTTGAAGGTGTTGCGGTGGTTGCTTGGCACTTTCTCGGCTTTCTTCTCCGTCGCCGCGCTGGTCATTTTCCAGCCGGAATTGCGGCGAATTCTCGCCGAGTTGGGCAACCAGCCGTTTTTCAACACCGCGCGCGAGCAGCGTGAAAACATTGAGGTGATCGTTCAAACGGCGGAGCGGCTTTCCGAGGTGCGCATCGGCGCGCTGATCGCCATCGAGCAATCGATCCAATTGCAGGAGGCGGTGGAGTCCGGCATCCCGTCGA
>CAZMLP010001048.1:0-1789 GCA_964566745.1 uncultured Verrucomicrobiota bacterium
CAAGCAGCGCGGCAAAACTGCAAATCACCAGCACCATGGCGAAGACCCCCACGGGCAACACCGCCGGGATCAGGAACGGCGGCTGGCCTTTCTCCAGCACCAGCAGGCCGAAGATTGTGGTCAACCCGACCCCGATGCCGTAGCCGATGAAGCCGACCGTGAACGCCTGGAGCAGCAGCATGCGCGAGAGCAAACCGGTGCTCGCGCCCATGGCCTTGAGCGCCGCGAGGTGACGGATGTTCTCCAGCACGAAGGAATAAAAGGTTTGCCCGGAAACGGCGATGCCAACCACGAAACCAAGGATGATCGTGGTCATGAAGGACGCGGGAATGCCCGTGTTATGAAAGACCCAAGTGATGGTCGCGGAATTGAACTCGGGCGTGGTGTAGGCTTTGAGGCCGGTCTCCTTCTCCACCTGGCGAGCCGCTTTTTCCGGTGTCCAGCCCGGAGCCGGCTCGGCGAGAACCATGCTCATCATCTTGCGCGTCCTCGGCGCAAAATCGAGCGCCTGGTTGTAAGTTGTGTAAATATACGGGTAACCAAAGAAATGGCGATCCGTGCGGCAAATGCCGATGATCCGCGCCTCGCGGTCATTGATCTCGAACGTGTCGCCGATGCCGATTTTTCGCGCCCGCCCCACGCTGAGCCGTTCCACGCCCAGCTCGTCAATCATGACCGTGTTGGGCAGCCGCAGATCCTCCAGGCGGCCGGAAAGGATGACGGGTGGACGGCCAATCATGGTGGTGGCGTCAATGCCGATCACCTGCATGGGCTTGAACGTGCCGTCGCTCAGGCGGGCGGAGAGAACGCCGGTGTAAAGGGGCTCGGCAAAGGCGACACCTTGCACGCTGCGGACCCGCGCGGCGTCCGTGTCGCGCAACGGCTTGGTCTCGTTCAACTGCTCCACCTTGGGATCGACCACCCAAATCGAGGCGCGGATGTTGCGCGAATGGCTCGTGGTCCAGGAGAGGAGCCCGAGGAACACGCCGCATTGCTGGGTCATCAAGAGCGCGGAGAACGTCAGGCCACTGACGAGCATTATGTATTTGGCGCGGTCGCCGATGAGCATTTTGAGCGCGAGCCGGTACATGGCAAAAGCGGGTGGGGTGGAATCAGGCGCGGCGCCATTTGGCGCGGGGGTTGAGTTTGGGCCTTGGGATGCCGGTCCCGTCTGGCGCTGGCGCGGACTTCGCCAACTGCCGGATCGCGGCGAGGGAAAAACGGGTGATATGCGTGGCGAGCTGTTCAATATCCTCGGGACCAAACTTCAGCGCGGGAAACATCCGGCTCACGACCGGCCGGCAGTGATGGTAGAAGAGCACTTGACTGACGACGCTCATGGCGCAAAGCCGGGCCGTCTCAACGGGCACCTCCGGGCCAAGCAGGTCCCGCAGTATCTGCAAGAGATTGGCGGCCATCGGCTGGATGTTATCCCTCACCACGGTGTCCAGCGCGCCAGTGGGGTTGATCATTTCGCGGGCCATCAATTTGCCGTGCCGCGCCCCGGGACCGCTGGAAAAAATGCGCAGCAGGAAGGAGCGGATGAACGCGGCAAGCCGTTGCTCGGGAATGGCGTTGGACGGCAGCCCAAGATCGACGGGGTATTGCGTGATGGAAAGGCGGTGAGCCCGCTGGAGGACCTCAAGGTAAAGCGCCTGCTTGTCCCCAAAATGATAATTGATGGCGGCGACATTTACCCGGGCGCGATGGCAAATCTCCCGAATGGTCGCGGAACGGTAACCGGCCTCGGCGAAAATTTCGCTGGCGACCTCGAGCACTTGCTCGCGGG
>CAZMLP010001049.1:0-7679 GCA_964566745.1 uncultured Verrucomicrobiota bacterium
GATCGCGACGTCGCGAGCGGCAAGCAGATGCTGTCGACCGACACCGGTGTCTGGCGAGCGGGAGAGATGGCAGTTGACTGGGAGCAGGGCGTCGCATACGTGGCCTCGTCATTCGTCGGGCCAAAGCCGATGGTGCCTTGCTTCTTGATCGTCTCGGCGCCCACGTTGGAGGTGAGCAGCACGATGGTGTTCCGGAAATCAACCACCCGCCCGACGTTGTCGGTCAGTTTGCCCTCTTCCAGAATCTGGAGGAGCATGTTCATCACATCCGGATGCGCCTTCTCGATCTCGTCGAAGAGCACGACGGAATACGGCTTCCGGCGCACTTGCTCGGTAAGCTGGCCGCCTTCCTCGTAACCCACATAACCGGGCGGCGAGCCCACCAGGCGGGACACGGTGAACTTCTCCATGTACTCGCTCATGTCGAGCTGGATCAGCGCCTTCGAGTCGCCAAACATGTGCTCGGCCAGCGTCTTGGCCAAAAGGGTCTTGCCCACGCCGGTCGGGCCCAGCAAGGCGAACGTGCCGATCGGGCGCTTCGGGTCTTTCAAGTCCGCCCGCGAGCGGCGCAGGGCCTTGCACAAGGCGGTGACCGCCTCGCGCTGGCCGACGACGATCTTCGCCAGGTCGGTTTCCATGCCCAACAGCCGCGCCACCTCGTCCTTCTCCATCCGTTTGAGCGGCACGCCGGTCCACTTCGAGACGACTTGGAGGATTTCCTCCTCGTCCACCTTCACGCGCTTCTCCTCGCGCGTCACTTTCCACGCGTTCAGCATCGTCTCCAGCTTCTCCTTCGCCTGCTTTTCCTTGTCGCGCATGGCGGCGGCGCCCTCGAACTCCTGCTCGCGGATCGCCTTCTCCTTGCGCGTCTTGATCTCCTCGATCTCGGCCTCCAGGCTCTTCACATCGGGGGGACGGGTCATCGCGCCGATGCGCGCGCGGGAGCCGGCCTCGTCCATCACATCGATCGCCTTGTCCGGCAGGAACCGGCCGGTGATGTAACGGTCGGAAAGTTTCACCGCCGCCTCGATGGCCTGCTCGGTCAGCTCGATCTTGTGGTGCTCCTCGTACTTGCCGCGGAGCCCGTGCAAAATCTGTATCGCTTCCTCGATGGAGGGCGGCTCGACCTTCACGGCCTGGAAGCGGCGCTCCAGCGCGGCGTCCTTCTCGATGTATTTGCGATACTCGTTGAGCGTGGTCGCGCCGACGCACTGCATCTCGCCCCGGCTGAGCGCGGGCTTGATGATGTTCGAGGCGTCCATCGTCCCCTCGGCCGAGCCGGCGCCCACAATGGTGTGCAACTCGTCAATGAACAGGATCACGTTCTTGGCGCGACGAATCTCGTCCATCACCGCCTTGATCCGTTCCTCGAACTGGCCTCGATATTTCGTGCCCGCGACCATCAACGCCAAGTCCAGCGTGATAACGCGTTTCTCGCGCAAAATCTCCGGGACATTGCCCTTGGCGATCTCTTGGGCCAAACCCTCGACAATCGCCGTCTTGCCCACGCCCGCCTCGCCCAGGAGGACCGGGTTGTTCTTCGTGCGGCGGCAAAGGATTTGAATGACCCGCTCAATCTCGTTTTTGCGGCCAATCACCGGGTCCATCTCGCCTTTGCGGGCAATCTCAGTAAGATCACGCCCGAATGCCTTGAGCGCCGGGGTCTTGACGTCACCCTTTTTCTCGGGCGTCGCTTTCTCGGGGGTCTCGCCCCCGCCGCCGGCGCCAGCCGCCCCGCCGGAGCCTTGCTCCTCGGGCGTGGCGAAGTTCGGGTCGAGTTCCTTCAAAATCTCCTGGCGGGTCTGCTCGATGTCCACCTCGAGGTTTTTCAACACCCGGGCGGCCACGCCATCCCCCTCGCGCAACAAGCCGAGCAGGATATGCTCGGTGCCCACATAGGTGTGGTTCAACGCCTTGGCTTCCTTCGCCGCCAGCGACAGAACCTTCTTCACGCGGGGCGTGTAGGGAATGTTGCCGATCATCTTCTGGTCCGGCCCGGTGCCGACCTGCTTCTCGACCTCCATGCGCACCGTCTCGAGGTCCAAGCCCATCTTCTGCAAGACGTTTACGGCAACTCCCTGGCCAAGCTTGATCAGCCCCAGCAACAAATGTTCCGTGCCGACGAAATTGTGGTTAAAACGGTCCGCCTCCTTCCGCGCCAATGCCAGCACTTGTTGCGCGCGGGGAGTGAAATTGTTCATCGCTTCTTCGCTCATACTCACTAAGATAAATGCAACGCGTCAGGCGGTTTGTCCAGCAAAGACCGGGCGAAAAAGTGTTGAATTCCATAATCATCCCTTTTGACCCGGTTTGACACCTGCCATCCGGTTTCAAACCCAACACCAACCCGCGCCGTCTTCTTATCGTTTGCCCGACACCCGAACTTAACCCAAATCTGGGGAAAGCGCGAATTTCGTGAATGCGATTCGTGGAAGGCAGAAGGGCGAGAATCCCGAATCCCGGCTTTATAGCGATTCAATTAAACTGTGGCCCCTTGTGACAGGGACCTCGCGCCGCGAGGTCCGGTGAGAATTGACATTTTTCCGGGAATATTCCGACGGCTCGGCGCGGGACAACTCGTAACCGGGGCCCCTCTGCGCGCAAATCCCCTGTTGTATCCGCTTGGCCTTCGAACTTCGCGCCAGTTTTTTAAGTCGGTGGGGCGAAGCCTTGCCGAGCCTTGGTTTGCCCGCGCATCCGAACCCGGGCAACGACACCCATTGCCCATCACTTGAACGCCGCCGCGCTTTCTTTTCCCGCGGACTCCAAATACGCGAGCAAATCCAGAACCTCCTCCTTGCTCAACACATTCACCAGTCCCTCCGGCATCGGCGAAACCTTGGACGGCACCCGCTTCGCGATCTGCGCCTTGCTCACCTCGGCCTTGTCCCCGGTGAGCGGATTGGTCACCACCACCACCCGCAGGTCGTTCTCGTCCACCACGCGTCCGATCACATCATCGCCATCCTTCTTGGTGAGGATTGTGTTTTGGTACTGCTCGGACACCACCTTCGACGGCTCCAAAATGGAGGACAGAATGTCCGCGCGCGAAAAGCGGCTCGCCACGGCGGTCAAGTCAGGCCCCACCGCCCCGCCCTCGTTGCCAAAGCGATGGCACGCCATGCACTGCGCGTCGATGAAGGCCCGCCGCCCCTTCGTGAACGAGCGCCCGCGCGACACTTGGTCCAGCGCCGGGGTCAACTCGTCCCCTTTCCACTCGTGGACAAACTTGCGCGGCTCGGCCACTGGCGCCGGAGCCGGGGTCTTGCCCAAAATCACGAGCGCCAGTTCGCCCTTCTCATTGTCGGTCAACGTGGCCACCGCGTCCGAGCGCAGGTGCTTGAGGAAGTTGCCGAGGCTCGCGCCGTCGCTGTAATCGCGCCCCGCGTCGGCAAACCATTTCATCGTGTCATCCGTGTGCGCCAGTCTCGCGCGCGATTGGTTGAACCAGCCGAAATAGGCGCGGCGCAGGTCCATCGTCCAGCCGGTCTTCACATGCCGCAATGCGGTGATATAGAATAATTGCTCCTCTTGTGTCGGAGCCTCGGCCACGCGCTTCATTACCTTCTCCACAATGCCGGGAGCCTCCAGATAAATGAGCAATTGGCTGATTTCCCGGTTCAACGGCTCGCTCTCCGTCGGGAACGCCGGGCTTAACGCGTCGATGATGTCTCCGGTCGCGTCCGCCTCCGGTTTGCCTGTTCGGGCAAACAACACTTCGAGCACCCGCAAACCCTCCAGTTTTTGCGCCTCGGTGAGGTCGAGATCTTTTAATCTTCCCAGAGAATCGATGACCGGCTGTTGCGCGTCGTGGCCTCCCAGGCGGGCCAGGGCCAGCAGCGCGGTGAGTGAGGCATTCACCTTCGTCTCGTCGAGCGCCCGTTGCCGCCACTCCTCGATTGGCTGGCTCTCGATGGCGAGGCGCGCCGCATAGCGAATCCACCGGTCGTCACTGTTCAAGCTGGGCCACGCGACCTCCACGGCCCGCGCGTCACGATGCCCGTGAAACGCCGCCAGTTGCTTACGCAAAGAGCGCGCCGAGGCAGCGGCCAGGTCCACCGGCGCCGGGCTCGAAGTGCTCTCCGTTCCGGTGTAAGTCACGCGATACAGGCCCGACTGCGTCCCGCGCCCGCCCGTGGTGAAATACATCGCCCCGTCCTTGCCGGTCTCCAGGTCAGTCACGTTCAGCGGCGTCTTGCGCCCGGTCGATTGCAGGGTCTTTGGCGCGACGAAATTCTCGGACGCGCCCTCGTAGGTGGAGCCTTTGGGCGTGAGATGCACGGCGATTAAGCGGCCGTAAGTCCAATCCATGGCGTAGAGCGCCTGGCGGTATTTCACCGGGAACTTCGCCTGCGTGCCAAATTTCACCCCCGTCGGCGAGCCGATGCCGATGTTCAGCGTGGTCGGCAAGCTGTCGGGATACCAAATCGGCCATTTGCCGCTTCCCTCGCGGAAACCGTAGTCGCCACCGCTCACGATGTGGTTGATGCGGATCGGCCGGTACCACGGCGCGCCCCAGTCCCACTCCATGTCGCTGTCAAAGCCGAACAACTCGCCGTCCGGGTTGAACGCGATGTCGTAGGTGTTCCGCTGGCCCGCCGCGAACAATTCGCCATTCTTGCCATCACGATCCATCCGCAGCACGAAACCTCCGGGCGGCTTGCGCCCCGCGCCGAATCCGTTGCCATCCTCCGCCCGCTGCAGCACCAAATCATCCGCGTAATTCCGGTGCGGGGAGCTGGGCAACCGGTCGTCCGGCACATCCACAAAATTTCCGCAGACAACGTAAAGATGGTTGTCCGGTCCGAGCACGACACCGTGCGGACCGTGTTCCCCGCCGTCCCCCTTCCATTGGCGCAACACCTCGACCGTGTCATACTGGTCGTCGTTGTTGGTGTCCCGCAGACGATACAACGCGAGTCCGCCCTTCCCCTGCCCGTTCACGTAAAGGTCGCCGTCCGCGTAAAGCAATCCCATCGCGCCACCGACCGGCAGGTTGATGTTTTCAACCTTCTCCACTTTGCCGCCCGCGAGAGTCAGGCGCAGAATATTGTTCACTCCTTCTTGCGGCGAAATGATCAGCCGGCCCTTGTCGTCAATGGTCATCGCCACCCACGAGCCTTCCTCCGGCCCCGCCGAGCGGACCAATTCCACCTGAAAACCCGGCAACGTCGCCAGCGCGTCCGCCGGGGTCGCCTGGCGGGGAGACATAATGTCCCCCCACGGCTCGTCGCCCAGTTTCCCCTTGCTCACTGCGGGGGTCCAGGCGGCATCCGCAAACTCGGGCTTGGCAAAATCAGCCTCGCGCTTGGCCGAGGATCGCCACGAGGTGTCCGTCACGACCGTCTGCGTGTCGCCATTCGCTGGTGTGATGCTCAACCGCGCGATGAACGCCGCCTCGCCGCCCTCGTTCCGGCACTCGGCGGCGAGCACGTTCTCGCCAGTCTTCAGTTTCCCCGAAAGATCGACAAACGCCGGCCGCTGCCAGGCGCGGCTGCCCGCGACGCGCTTGCCGTTCAGGTAAAAGGTCACCTCGTCATCGGCGGCGGTCGTCAGGAACGCCTTGCTCACCGGCCCGGCGA
Organism: uncultured Verrucomicrobiota bacterium; assembly: GCA_964566745.1. Lineage (GTDB taxonomy): Bacteria > Verrucomicrobiota > Verrucomicrobiia > Limisphaerales > CAZMLP01 > CAZMLP01. The sequence goes on from CAZMLP010001049.1 coordinate 5,583, forward strand.
CCGTAAAAGTCTTGCGAAAAAACCGAACCTCGCCATCGGCCGGTGGATTCTTATCAAACCAAATCCACTCGGGCGTCTGGGCGCGCGCCGCGGGACCGGCAAGGAGATTGGCGAGCAACGCGACCGCCAGGAAAAGAAAGCGGGAATGTTTCATGAATAGAAAAGCTGCCTGCAATGACGCCAAAGCGACCGGGCGAATTCAACCCGGAATCACGGGAACTCGATTTGTCGAAAATGAAGGTTCGGCGCGAGGGCACGCCGAACTGCGACCGACGGCGACCGCGCTCCCCGGAAAACTGGAACTATACCGAACGGCGGACTCCGCCTGCTTACTCAAAATCGTACACCACCACCTTCTTGCAAACGCGCTTGAACACCTTCTCCACGAAATCCACGTGCATGGGATGCACCTGGTAATCGTCCTGCGCCTGCTTCGACGGGAACACGAGGTTCAACGCCACTTGGTAGCTCTGGTCCACCACCGGGCGATGGCTCTTGGCCATCTTTCCGACGTGAAAGTGCAGCACGCCCGGAATCGGCCGGAGATACTTCTCCGCGCCGGCGAGCAACTCGTCGGCCGCGTTCGGGTTTTCAGGGTCCGTCCAAAAAATCACAACGTGAGAAAACATGGGGTGAGGTTAGGCGTCGTCTCGTCCGCCGGGGAAGCAAAAAACGTCAAATTGAACCGGTGGAAACGAGGGTCGCAGAGAGAATCGAGGTAAGCCAGTTTTCTACCGGACAACAGACCACAATCGAATCACTTCACCCGTTTCGCCAGATTGCCCTCGCGCATGCCCTTGTAGTCCCAAACATCCGTCGCGGCCTTCTTTAACCACCGCCGGAGCGCCGCGCGGTCAATCTCGGTCACAGACGTGAATTGAATCTGCGCCGCGCGGAATTTTCCCGCCGCCTTGAGGGCCGGCTCGGCAAACGCTTGCCCGTTCCAGAAGAGCAAATTCACATTCTTCGCGCTGGCTTTGTAACCTACCACCGGGTTCTCGCCCATGAACCACACCGGCATGGCGTGCCAGACCTTCGACGTCGCCTTTTTTAGCACGGCGTCGATCTCCTTCCGCAACGCCTGGCAAATCGCGGCGTGCTCTGGTGTTTGGCCGCTTTCGTAAGCGGAGATGGCATCCCCGGGGCGGGACTTCGGAGCGGCAACAGCGGCAGGTTTTGCACGTTTGGTCTTCATGGTTGCGTGCATTGATAGCGCCGCCGGACGCAAGATGGAATCCCTTTTGCCCCCAAAACTTACCGCTGTTCCACCATATTCATCGCGTCGAGTTTGGCCGACTCTACCTTTTGCGTCTGCCCCCAGGGCCACGTCACCGTCACCTCGTCGATTTGCGATGCCTTGTCCAAGCCGAACGTCACCGGCAACTCCGACTGCGACAGGTAACTGCGCGTCGGCATCACCTGCCGCGATTGCGTCTGGCCCCCTGCTCGCACCGTGATCCACGCGCCAATCGCGTCGCGGTTCGCCTTCGTGCCGACCAGTTTGAACCGCGCCCAATGATGCCCCAGCGCCTGGTCGTTGCGCAGTAGCAACGGTGGCCCGCCCGTCTGGGTGAGAATCACATCAAGGTCGCCGTCGCCATCAATGTCCGCGAAGGCGGAGCCACGCCCAAGGATCGGTTTGAACAAATCCGACCCCGATTTTTCCACCGGCACGGCGGCGTAAGTTGGCCCGCTCGCGGCGGGGCGATTCCAGAATAGTTGCGCGGGCTGTTTGTAAGTCTGGCTCTTTTGCAGTTTCACCACGTCCTCGTCGAGATGCCCGTTGGCGGAAAGCACATCGAGCCGCCCGTCCAGATCGTAATCAAAAAAGAAAACGCCGAACTTCAGCAACAGCCGGCTCGCCGGGCCGATGCCGTCAGAAATGGCCTCGTCCGTGAAGAGCGGCAGCTTGCCCGGCGCGGGCGTGTTCTGCAGCACGTAGAGCGCGGTCATCTCATTGGCGAAATTGCCGATGGCGATGCCGATCTTGTCGTCGTTGCGGAACCGCGCCGCGTCAATGCCCATCGCGCCGCGCGTCGCCCCGTACGCGTCATACGCCACGCCCAGCAACGCGCCGGACTCCTTGAACGCCCCGTC
>CAZMLP010001050.1:0-2030 GCA_964566745.1 uncultured Verrucomicrobiota bacterium
TCGCCCAAATTTTCCACCAGCACGCGGTACCGCTCCTCGCTCCGGCGCCACGCCGCCTCCTCGCGCTGTCGTTTCCGCCGGCCGCGCCGGGCCATCAAGCCCGACCAGCCGAAACGAAACACCCCGAACAGCCCCGCCACGCTCACCGCGAGTTTCGCGCCGTTGGCCGTGGCATCCACCACGGTGGCCGAGCGCGCCAAACCAGTTTTCTCCAGCTCTTCCCAATCCGTGATTTGCCGGTCGATGCGCTCCATCAATTGCCGGCCGTGCGCCTCTTGCACCTTGCGCGCGGAAGTCTCGAAACCTCGCGTCCGCCGCAGGGCGACCATTCCCCGAAACTCGTCCAGCGCGCCGGTGATGAGTGGCAGCAAACTTTGCAACCGCTCCTGGCGCGCGGGATCGTTCCACGTCATCCGGTTGAGCCTGGCCAAATCGCACTGCAGCGCGCCCAGGGCGGCATGATACGGCAGCAGGAATTGCTCGTCCCCGGTGATGACGTAGCCACGCGCGCCGCGCTGCACATCCTTGACGAGGGAAAACGCGCCAGTGATCTGCTCGATCAACTCGTGCGTGCGGTTCGCCGCCTGGCTCGTGTAAACCAGCCTCGCCGTGGTCCAATAACACCCGACCGCGACGACGCAGACCGCGAGCAGCACGCCCCAATACGCCACCCCGGCATTGCCGCCGGGGACGAAAGATCCTCGATGGAGGGGCGTCGCTTGCATTGGCCGAACCTGAATAAGCCGACGCCCGGCCAGAAAGGAATATTCAGGGGAAATGAGGAGGCGGAAAATGCGGCACCGGATTCAGCCACGAGCTTCGGATTTCGGGGTTGAAATTCCCTGCCATTCAGACGTGGGAATTCGTCATTTGCCCGCCCGTCAAGGAGAAGGGACGAAAATACGCTTGCGCACGCGCCCCGGTCAGTCACCCCGCCGGGGCCTCGGTGGCGCCGTCCGCGGCGGCGGGACGTTTGCGCCGGAAAAGCTCGCCAATGTCCGAGGGATTCAAGTCAATGATGTCGAGGCCGGCGCCCGGCTCGCGGGCTTGCGCGATCTGCAACTGGCTGGACAGCTCGGCGATGGTTGCGCCGGCGTAATACTTCACCATTCCGACGCTGAGCTGGGCCTTGAAGACAATCACCAGCAGGCAATTCTCATCCACGTTCAGGATGAGGGTGCTGAAATTCTCCCCCTGCTGGTACATCCCCGAGAAATTATTCTCGTTTATGAGGGTGGTGAGAAACTGCGTCGCGTTGAAGGCGTTCGAGGCGAGGGTGGCGACCGTCGTGGCGTCGAAGCCGCCAGTATCCCCGTTTTGATGGATCAAATAGCCCGCCTTTTCCACGATCATCGCGGTGCTTGCCTCGCTCTTCGAGAGCAGGTCGTTTAGCGCCGCGGTGAACCGTTGAAAATCTTCCTCGTTCAGCTGAGGGAAGCTCGCCATGACGGACAACAACTGACTATTTACGACCCGACTCGTTGATGAATTTGTTCAACAACATGCGGACGATCATGTTCAAGGTCTCAAACACCCCCTCCGAGCGCGACGCCACCGCGCTGTACGAGGGCACTTGAACCTCCCGGTTGTTCAACAAGTACTCCATGTACTCCGTGGGGGCGGGATTGGCGACGTCTCGCTTGTTGTACTGGAGCACATAAGGAATGTCGTCCAGCTTCAGTTTGAGCGTTTTGAGGTTTTCCTCCAGGTTCTGGAAGCTCTCCACATTCTCCTGCATTTTCTCATACGAGGAGTCTGCAACACAAACAATGCCATCCACACCTCTGAGAACCAGCTTGCGGGTGGTGTTGTAAATCACCTGGCCGGGAACCGTGTAAAGCTGGAACTTGGTTTTGAAGCCCTTGATCGACATCGCCTCCAGCGGAAAGAAGTCGAAGAAGAGCGTGCGGTCGGAACTGGTCGCCAGCGAGACCATCTTGCCCTTGCTCTCGGCGTTGGGCACTTGGACATCCGCGTGGACTTTCTCAAGATTGGTCGTCTTGCCGCATTTGGCGGGCCCGTAATAGACA
>CAZMLP010001051.1:0-2129 GCA_964566745.1 uncultured Verrucomicrobiota bacterium
CCCCGAAAGGGAATGATTTTCGCGGGCGGTTTTGCCCCGGTGAGAGCGGTCATCCGATCCGAATGCAGGCCCGCGCAATTGATTATCGTTCCGGTCGCAATCGCGCCCCGGCTGGTTTCAACGATTACTTCACGCTCACCCGCGCGAATGCCGCTCACCTGCACGCCTGTTTCAATCTGTCCATCGCGCTCGCGAACACGCGTTGCCAGCCGCTCGCACACTTGCCGGTAGTTGACGATGCCTGCCTCCGGCACGTGGATGGCGCGAATCCCGCGGCAATGCGGCTCCAACTCGCCCAGCCGCTTCCGGTCGATTATTTCGCAGTGAACGCCGTTGGCACGCCCGCGTTGAAACAGGTTTTCCAGGCGCGGCAACTCGTCCTCGCGGGTGGCGACAATCACCTTGCCGCAAACCTCATGGGCGATTTGCTCCCGCTGGCAGAACTCCAGCATGGCCGCGCGCCCGTTGCGGCAATTGACGGCCTTCAGCGAGCCGGGCGCGTAATAGATTCCCGAGTGCAACACGCCGGAATTGCGGCCGGTTTGGTGGGTGGCCAGCTCCGGCTCTTTTTCCAGCACCACGACTCGTTGGCCGGGCAGGCTTTCGGAAAGCCGCCAGGCCGTCGCCAGGCCAACGATGCCACCGCCAACAATGGCGATGTCGCAGGTCCGGGGCAGGGTGGTGGTGGCCATAATGGTTTGCCACCCCTCTCAAAACTTGCCGCTCAAGTCGAGCGTGAACGGGCGGCGTGATTTCCAGTTCCGGGACTGGACGAAGGCATTGTCAGCGGCTAAAGAAGTCGCATGAGTCCGTTGCCGCCGCCTGACAGCCACCATCTCCTCGCCGCCATTGGGTGGTTGGAATTGGGCAACCATGGCGAGGCTTTTGACGAGTTGCAGAAACTCGCGGCGAAGCATCGCGATCATCCCGATGTGCTGGAGGTGAGGTGGGATATTTACCACCGCGCCCGCAATTGGGGCCTGGCCTTGGAGGCGGCGCGCGAACTGGTGCGTCGCGCGCCAGACCGGGTGAACGGGTGGGTTCATCAAGCTTATTCCCTGCGTCGTGTCGAGGGGGGCGGTTTGCAGGCGGCGTGGGACGCGCTGCATCCGGCAGTGGCGCGATTTCCCAAGGAGCCGATCATTCCTTACAATCTCGCCTGTTATCTGGCGAAATTGAACCGCCTGGACGAGGCGTGGGAATGGCTCAAGCGGGCGGTGACCGCGGCGGGCGGACCAAGCCCAATCCGGAAGCTCGCCCAAGGCGATCCCGATTTGGAAGTCTTTTGGAGCCGGTTGGAAGAACTGGGCGGGTGACCCGCTCCTTAAAGGGAGACGCCGAGTAATCCTCGAGTCATCTGAAAATCAACATTTCCGCGCAAGAAAAGGCGCGGGTTGTACCTTCGCGCGGCAGTTGCGGCGATGAGGTCCCAAAGCCGTTTCAAGGACTCCGCGTCCGAAACGCCACCCTCGCCCCAAATTAAATCCCAGTCAACTCGCTGGTCACCCTGGGCGCGTGGATTGCCCGCAGTGGTTATTTGCAGGACCGGCACGAGCGGATGCGCCTGCGCTGGTGGTCCATCGACAAACGAAAGAATGATCGACACGCCTGTCGCGCCCAAGCCGGTGAGGGTCTCGACGTGATGGTCCGTCGGGGTCTCCATGATGTGCAAGCCGCGCCATTTCGCGGACTGGCCGTAGGCCAGAGTCGGTTTGGTGACGGGCCTCTCGAAAATTTGGTTCTGAAACTCCGGCTGGTTCAACAACGGCGAGTGCTCGGGGATGATAATCGTTCCGCCAAGATCGACGACGGTGCCGGCTACTTGCGCAAAGGCGCAGGCGACGCTTTTTGGCGGATTTCCCACGCAGGTCAATCCCAAGCCCAAGTCCCTGATTCCGCCGGGACTGGCCTTTGGCGTCCTGTTCGGATTGCCATGCTCGCCAAACCATTGAATTACCTTCCGGGTGACGTTTTCAATTCCGCCATCCAACTGCACACTCGCCCAGCCAAAACGTTTGGGATCCACGCCAGCCTCCTCCAGCGAGTCCTCCAGCGCGTCGTTGTGTGTGCGCTCGCAACCGTGTTCCAAGAGGAGGCCGCTCGTCACCATGGGATGAACCAGATAACCA
>CAZMLP010001052.1:0-2340 GCA_964566745.1 uncultured Verrucomicrobiota bacterium
TGTTCACCTTCGAGGATCTCTCCACACTCGACGTGCCCTCCCTGCAAAAAATCATGCGCGAGGTCGATATGCGCGACCTGGCTGTGTCCCTCAAAACCGCCAGCGAGAAAGTCAAAACGGCGCTGCTCGGCTCGATCTCCAAACGGGCCGCCGAGACGGTGGCCGAGGAAATCGCCTTCATGGGGCCGCTCAAGCTGCGCGACATCGAGGCCGCCCAAATGCGCGTCATCGAAATTCTGCGACGCCTGGAAGGCGAGGGAGAGATCGACCTCGGCGACAACAGCGAGAAATCCACCAATGAAGCCCTGGCGTGAGTCCCTTTCCCTCGGGCACCCGTTGCGCGATGCCCGCCTCGCCGGCTCCGCGCCGGCCAGCCAGGATTACGAAACCCGTGTCCGCGAGCGTGAACGCGCCGCGCGCGAGGCGGGCCGCGTGGAAGGCGAGCGCGCTTTGAGCGAGCAACTCGTGCGGCAACGCGCCGACTTGATGGAATTGCAAACCGGCGTGCTCGAGTCGTTGCGCCAGGCGATTCCCCAGGTGGTTGGCGACACCGAGTCGGCGGTCATCGCCCTCGCGCTCGAGGTCGCCACCAAACTTGTCGCGGGAATGCCCATTTCCGCCAAGGAGGTGGAGGGTGCTGTCCACGAGGCGATGCGCCAAATCGAGGAAGAGACCGAGTTTACCGTCGATCTGCATCCCAAGGATTTGGAACTGCTGCGCCAGGCCAATTCCCCGCTTACGCTGCCCGGGGGAAGGCCGGACAGCATCCAGTTCCGTGCGTCCGATCAAGTGTCACGGGGCGGCTGCATTCTGCACACGCGCTTTGGCGCGGTGGACACCCGGCGTGAGACGAAAATCGCGGCGATCAAGGAGGCCCTCCTGTCATGACCAACAGCGTTGCCCCCTCCAGCGCCCGCAACGTGGAGCACTTTCTCCGCCGGGTGCGGGACACCAAAGTTTGCCAGCATCGCGGCCACGTCACGCAAATCATCGGGTTGATCATCGAGTCCGAGGGGCCGCTTGCGTCCGTGGGCGAGGTCTGCCGGATCAGCTCGGATCGTCATGATACCGAAACCCTCGCGGAGGTCGTTGGTTTTCGGAATCAGCGCCTGCTCCTCATGCCGCTCGGCGAGTTGCACGGCATCCACGCGGGAGCCGAGGTGGTTGCCACGGGCCATTCGTTGCGCGCCCCGGTCGGCGATTCGCTGAAAGGCCGTATCATCGACGGTTTGGGGAATCCGCTTGACGACGCCGGCCCCATCATCGCTGACAAGCATGTGAGCCTGCAACTGGCCCCGCCCCACCCGCTCAAGCGCCAGCGCATCACCCGTTCCTTTCAGACGTCGATCAAGGCGATCGACACGTTCATCCCCTGCGGGCGCGGTCAGCGGCTCGGCATCTTCGCGGGCAGCGGCGTGGGCAAATCCACTTTGCTCGGCATGATGGCCGGGCGCGCGGAGGCGGACGTCAACGTGATCGCGTTGATCGGCGAGCGTGGTCGCGAGGTGCGCGAGTTTCTGGAGCGGGATCTCGACGACGAGGGTCGCAAGAAATCGATCATTGTGGTCGCCACGTCGGACCAGCCGGCGTTGGTGCGCCTGAAGGCCGCGTTCCTGGCGATGGCCATTGCCGAGCATTTTCGCGACACGGGCAAAAACGTTTTGTTGATGCTCGACTCGGTGACCCGTTTTGCCATGGCCCAGCGCGAAATCGGCCTGGCCGTCGGCGAACCACCCGCCACGCGCGGCTACACACCCTCCGTTTTCGCCCTGCTGCCGCAATTGCTCGAGCGCGCGGGCATGGGCGAGACCGGGGCCATTTCCGCTTTCTTCACCGTGCTTGTCGAGGGCGATGACATGAACGATCCCATCGCCGATAGTGTGCGCTCCATCCTGGACGGCCACATCGTCCTCACCCGCGAATTGGCGACGCAGAACCATTATCCGGCGATCGACGTGTTGCAAAGCGTGAGCCGGTTGACCCGGGATATTCTCCCGCCCGAGCAAGTTCAACTGGCGGGCCAGGCGCGCGAGGCGCTCGCGGTCTATCGCAAGAACCAGGATTTGATCCAAATCGGCGCTTACACGAGCGGCAGCAGCCCGGCGATTGACACCGCGATTCATCGCCATGAGCCGCTCCAGCGCTTTTTACGCCAGTCCGTGCAGGAGGGATTCCCGGCCGCCCAGAGCTGGGATTTGCTGCGCCAGACCATGGCCACCCCCATGCCGGCCAAACAACCCGCGACACCCGGCCGAAAAATTTAACGTCCTCCCATGAAGCCATTTCGATTCTCGTTGGAAGCCCTCCAAACTTTGCGCCGCCGCCAGGAGCAACGCTCCC
>CAZMLP010001053.1:0-4304 GCA_964566745.1 uncultured Verrucomicrobiota bacterium
CATTGCACATCGCGGCGTGGAAAAGCGGGATGTTGTCGTCGGCATCGCGGCGAGCGGGAGGACACCGTTCGTTTGGGGCGCCTTGCATGCCGCGAAAAAGCGAGGCGCGCGCACCATCCTGCTGTGCTTCAATCCGCGCCTGGTAATTGCCAAGGCGGCACGCCCCGATTTGGTGATTGCCCCGGCAATTGGGCCGGAGGTGCTCACCGGTTCCACGCGCTTGAAGGCCGGGACCGCCACAAAGCTCGTGCTCAATATTCTCACCACACTCGCCATGGTCCGGCAGGGCAAGGTAATCAGCAATTTGATGGTGGACCTCAATCCAAGCAACACGAAGCTGCGGGACAGGGCAGAACGAATCCTCGTCGAGCTTACCGGAGGGGATACGGCAAAGGCGCGCGCTGCCTTGGAACAAAACGGCTGGGTGGTCCAGCAAGCGTGGAAGGCGCTTAAAAGAAAGCGACGTTAATCGGGGCGCCGCTCAAATCGCCAGCTTGCCGAGCAACGTGGCCACGGCAAGCAAATGGGTGATGCCACTGAGCATGACCAGCACCAGCGTCATCAGGATGTAGAGGCCGAAGCCCTTGGTGATGTCCGGCCGCAACGCCAGCGCCACGCCATGATAGAGCAGATACATGGCGCACAAAGCCCCCGCCCCCCAACAAATCCACGTGTTCACGGCGGGCAATCCGTCCACCATGCGAAACCAATAATGCGGGCTGTACACGTACACCACCAGGCGGAAACAATCCGTGTAGGTGGGGAAAAAATTGAAGCCGGTTGAGACCACCTGGGTCAGTTTCGCGCCGCCAAAAAAGAGAATCAGCCCCGCCGCAAGTTCCACCGCGACATAATGTTGAAGCCGCTCGGGTGACACCGCGGTCGTCCGGCCAAATTCCCCGTGCCGGTCGCCATACTTCTGCAAGCCATACGCCTCCATCCCCACGCAAAGAACCAGCATGGGGAGCGCGGTCATTAGAAAAATGCCCATGACACCCCGGCGAGCCGCGACAATCGACTCCCAAGCGGCCATGGGCGAGAATAACAACCAAAGCGCTTTCAACATTGCGCGCGGAGTCTAAGGGGCCACGACGATGTGACAACGAAAATCACCGGAAACCGGTTTAAGCGGGGAGTTCCGGGCAAAACAGTCCGGTCCATGGCAAGCATTCCCAGCCTTGCTGTCACCTCCCCGGACCAAAGAGGCGCTGGTGCTCCAGCATCACATAACGATCGGTCATGCCCGCGATGTAGTCGCACACGGTGCGGTGCAAACCTTCCTTGTCAAGGCGCTGCCGGGCTTGCTCGCCAATGTCCGCCGGACGCGCCAGATAATGCCGGAAGAGCCGCCTCATCATCCGCACGGCCCGAAGGTTTGGCTCGTGCACCACGGGATTGTAGTAGAGGTTATCGTAAAGATAGTCGCGCAACTCGAGGTTCAGTGCGCGGCGATCCGGGCTGTAGCGCACGAGTGCCCTCGCCTTGGCACGCACATCATTCGCGCTGCAAACACCAGCCTTGCGAATCAATTGCTCGGTGGTCTCCACCACGTCATGCACCTGGCTGTCAATGAGGCAACGAATGATGAAGTAACGCCGCGGCTCGTCCTCCAAATCACCGTACTCCTGCTCGACCTGTCGCGCGGCCTGGCGCCAGATGCGCACTTCTTTGCGTAATTTTTTGTCCGAGAGCAGGCCGGACTCAAGGCCATCATCGAGGTCGTGGCTATAGTAAGCAATCTCGTCCGAGAGATTTGCCACCTGGGCCTCCAAAGTGGGAGAGACTCCGGAGAACTCCCCGCCCTGCACCGGCTGGTCATAGCTGGTGAAGTGTTTCATCAGCCCCTCGCGGGTTTCCCAGGTTAGGTTCAGGCCGGGGAAGTCCGGGTACTTTTGCTCCAGTTCCTCGACCACCCGCAGGCTGTGGCGATTGTGCTCGAAGCCGCCGTGTCCCTTCATTAACGCATTGAGCGCCTTCTCCCCTTTGTGTCCAAACGGCGAGTGCCCCAAGTCATGTGCCAGCGCGATGGTCTCGGTCAGATCCTCGTTCAATCGGAGCGCGCGGGCGATGTTCCGCGCGATGGCGGCAACTTCCATCGTGTGAGTGAGGCGGGTCCGAAGATGATCTCCGCTGCCGTTGAGGAAAACTTGGGTCTTATATTCCAGGCGTCGAAACGCGCGGGCGTGGATGACCCGGTCACGATCCCGTTGATAATGCGTGCGCCAATCGGGCGGCGGCTCGGGATACTTGCGGCCGCGCGAGTCAGCGCTGAATTGCGCGTAGGGCGCCAGCACCGCCCGCTCGCGCGCTTCCAATTCTTCCCGGGTGCAAGGCATGGCTCTTGGCAGTGACTCCCTCGTCGCACCGCCGCTCGTGGCGGAAATATCAGTTCACCAGCAATTCCTGGACGGCCACGCCCTTCAACGCGAAGAGCCGGCGAATGGCGTCCTCAATCAAGTTGTTCGGGCAGGAGGCGCCGGCCGTGATGCCGACCGTGATCCGTCCCGCCGGCAGCCAATCGTGCGTCTCGACCTCTTCGTGCCGGTGCTGGTTGTAATGCCGGATCAGCTTGTCAGACTCCATCTTCGCCGCGTTCTTGATGAAATAAGTCGGCAGCTTGGCCTCGCCCATCTCGGCCAGATGCGAGGTGTTGGAGGAATTGTAACCGCCGATGACCAGCAGCAAGTCAAGGGGCTCGGCGAGCAATTTTTCCAAGGCGTCCTGGCGGTCCTGCGTGGCGCCGCAGATGGTGTCAAAGAAGCGGAAATGCTTGGGCAATTCCGCCTCGCCAAAACGCTTGGTAATCGCAGCCTTAATGCGTCGTTGCACCTCCTCGGTCTCGCCGCGCAGCATGGTCGTCTGGTTGGCGACGCCCACCGCTTTCAAGTGCAGATCGGGGTCAAAACCCTCGGAATAGGCGCCCTTGAACTTCTCCAAAAATTCCTGTTTGTTGCCGCCGTTGACGATGTAGTTGCAGACGTAGTCGGTTTCCGCCAGCGTGAAGACCACCAGATAGTGGCCGTTGCCATTCGCCTTGGCGCGCGAGCTGGTCGCCTTCGTCTCCTCGTGCCACGCCTTGCCGTGAATGATGCTGGTCACATTGTCATTGGCGTACTGCCGGACTCGCTTCCAAACGCTCATCACGTCGCCGCAGGTGGTGTCCACGAACCGGCAGCCTTTGGCCTCGAGTTCGCGCATCGTGGCCATCTCCGTCCCAAACGCCGGGATGATCACCACGTCATCCTTCTTCAAATCATTGATTTCAGCGTTCTTCTCCTTGCCGGACAAGAACTTGATGCCCATCGCGCGGATTTGGTCATTCACCTCCGGGTTATGAATAATCTCGCCCAAGATATAGATGGGCTGCTCGGGAAATACTTTCCGGGCGGCGTAAGCAAGGTCAATCGCCCGCTCGACGCCGTAGCAAAACCCGAACTCTTTGGCCAATTTCACGGTCAGGACGCCGTCCGCCGAGAGGACGTGGCCGTGGGCGCGGATGCGCTCCACCAGCTCGCTCCGATAATGGGACAAAACCTGGGCTTGCACGGCCTCCATCACATCGGGGCGGCGGAGGTTGATCTTCTGCGGCGCGCTGGGCGCGATTGTTGCCATAGCATGCAAAATCTAACATTCGCCCTCCAAGCGTCTAGCAGAAAGCCCGGCCGAGAAACGGGTCAAATGATGATGCCCGAAGGACAAGCCCGGCGACGGCGCCAGCGAACGCGGTTTTCAATTGGGGATTGCCTTGAATTCAAGCCGCGCCAAAAATCGTCCCATGAGTCGATACCCCCTGCTCTTTCAGCGCGCGGTTCTCCCGGTCTTGGCGCTTGGCATGGTCTTGGGCCGCCTTGCCACAACATCCGCCGGGGCGGCACCCCCCGCGACTGCAACGGTCGCTACGACGTTGCCGGACCAGGTGGACGCCATCGTCGCGAAGGAAATCGGGGCCAAAGGGTATGTGGGAATTTCGGTGGCGGTGATGGACCACGGAAAGCTGGCGGTCTGCAAGGGGTACGGGAAGCGCGATCTCGCCAGTGGCGCGCTGGTGGAGACGAACACGCTCTTTGCCATTGGCTCGGTCAGCAAGCAGTTCACCTGTGCGATGATCCTTCTGCTGGCCGAGGATGGTCTGCTCTCGGTGAATGACCCGGTGGCGAAGTATTACCCGAACCTGACCAAGGCCGCCGAAATCCGGCTGGCCGACCTCATGCACCATGTCTCCGGGTATCCCGACTATTACCCGCTCGATTTTGTCGATTCGCGCATGCAGCGGCCCATCGCGCCGGATGACCTGATCCAGCAAT
>CAZMLP010001054.1:0-2038 GCA_964566745.1 uncultured Verrucomicrobiota bacterium
CATTTTGGCCGGGTTGCCCACGACCTCCGACACCATCGGGACCGACGATTTGTAATTGCCTGGCAGTGAAGGGTTGCAGCCGAGAAAGAGCACGCCGCCAGCGCGAAGGTCGGAATAAAACTGCGGGCACCTCACCTCCGAAAGCTGGGTGGCGAATTCCTCCCGCCAAAGATCGAGAACTCGTTGATTGATCTCGTTGCAAATGTCTAATGTGCTCATAATTCCCCTCGAAAGACGCGGTTCCGAATCAAAACGAAGAGCGCGTCCTGGTCCGTAAGGCGTTTTTACGGCTGGTCCTCCCCTGCCTCCACGGCGAACATGAACCGCGCGAGTTCGGCGAGTTTACCCCGGCTGGGACCGTTCAGGCCGTTGCCATACGTGGAATTGAAGTTTTGCGCCCAGTCGGCGGCCAGTTTGTAGCCGTCACCGGGGTGGCCAGCGAGACCGGTGTGGACGGCCAACCCTTCCTCCACCAGCAACAACGGCCAGCATTGGATAACCCGTACCGGCCCCCATTGCCGCGGCTGTAACTCGTTTTGAAAATCCCGCGCGCGGTCATGCAGGCTTCGCGCGGCGGTCCGGTCGATCTGCTGGAACAGGCTCTCCCGCGTGGCTCCGGTTCCGAGCAGGATGCGCGCCTCGTCCAGCAGGGCGCCTGCCTTGCCCTTCGTTTTGCCTTTGCGGCCCGCCGCCCGGCGCGCGACCCACAAGCCGAAGGCGGGCAGCCGCCCCGGAGGCTCAAACCATTTCTTCAACACGGTCAGGCGGGTGAGCGGCGCGTTTCCCTGTATGTCGATGTCGTCGATAATCTTCAGGATTTTCTCGGGGGTGGACGTGCGCATGGCTGGCTCAAAGTTCCCCGCGAAAGGCGCGGTGCTGGAGGGAGGCGAAGAGCGCGTCCAACTCTGCCAGCGACGCGCGTTGCGCCGCCTTCAGCTTTTCTACCGACGCGACTCGGCGGGCGAATTCGCGCTGCAAGGCAATGGGAGGGAGTAGAACAGGCATCTCTTTGATAATCCCCATGTTCAACCCAGACATGATGGCGCCTTTCGCACTTTGGTTGAGATATTTCTTTGGGGTTGGGTGCCGGAGAAAATAAGCGTGCAAGAATACCGGAAGGCACTTCGTCTGATCCAGGGTAATGCAGCAAAGGTGCTTCGTGTTAATGGCCGGGGGAATATCACTGGGCGCGACTGCGCAGCGTCCTAACGTTCCCATGATGGAGATGAGCACGTCCTCCGGTTGCACTGTGTATCGCTTGAGTTGGCGATACTTTGCCTCGTTGATGAAACGGCGCTGGCCCCAGCGAAAATCGTTCGTGACCACATTGTCGATGCCAAGCACAGCAATGCCGTGGTCGATGAATTCGCTGTGGAGAAGTTGGCTTCCAAAAGGACCAGTGCGAATCGCCCCGCTCCCGTCACGGGCTACGCCTTCGATGTTTGTCATCTCCCAAGCTTCCCCCGCAGGGTTGCCAAAGAGGTCGAGGAAGATGGATTGAGGGAGGGAGTCGAGTTCGGCGAGGGCGGCGCGGCGCTTCACTCGCAATGCCTCCGCCCGGTCCAGCACCTCCGCAATCCGCTGCTGCTCCGCCAGCGGTGGCAAGGGGATTTCAAGTTTTGCCAGAAAGTTCTCCGGGACACGGCGTTGGCCGGCACTGCCTGTCATGCGGCGTTCTCCTGCGAGACGGATGCTTCCGCGTCGCAAGAAGTGAAGTGTGTAACGGGCGTCGAGTTTATCCGCGTGCGGCCGAACAACATGAAACTCCGTCGAGCCGTATCCTGCCCGGTGAATCAGTCGCGCTTGAGCGATCTTTCCGTTCTCAAAGCAGGGCGTGATTTTCGCCACGAGCACGTCGCCGGATACGAATGGCGTGAAGCCTTTCGAGACTTCCGCATAGGTCCGAGTCTCCTCGCGCGTGATACCAGCGGTTTCGGCAGAAACGGCGGACATCGGTACAAACGAGACACTTTCATCCACCGCAAGGGTCAAGGGAAGGCGAGGGTTTAGTTCTGCAACCTCATCGAGAGCGAATTTT
>CAZMLP010001055.1:0-1525 GCA_964566745.1 uncultured Verrucomicrobiota bacterium
CACCTCGCCGGTCCGTCGAGCGCGGCGGTAGCCTACAGGTGAATGAAGCTAGCGCTGCGGTGTCTTGCCGGGATCGGCGGGAGCCTGGTCTGCCGGGGGAGTCGCGTCCTTCCCCTGGGGTGGTTCCGGCACTGAAAGGCTCTTTTCCGGGGAGTTCGAGCCAAAACGCTTTTGCGGCTTGCGAAGATCGGCGTTTCCCATGACCCCGGGACGGCTGTTGCTGCCGTTCCATCCTTGGCGCTGCTGCGTCCACAAGGGCATGCGTGGACGAAAAACCTCCTCGAAGCGGTCTTGTTGCTCCGGCTTGAGCTCTTTTCGGATGCTGGCGCGCAGTTGCTCCATCTCGCCGCGCGTGTGGGCCACGGCCTCGTGGGAAAATTTCGACAAACGCTCGCGACTATCCTCGACCAACTGGCTGATGTGGTCGTGCTGCTCGGTAGAGAGGTCAAGGGCGTTCTCCATGCGGCGCATCAATTCCCGGTGCTGGCGATCCATGCGATCCGGCGTCCAATTGGGGCCGCCTGCGTTGGCGAAATTGGTGCGGGTTCCTGAGGGCTGCGCGGCTGGCTGGGCGGTTTTTTCCGCCAGGCTCACGGTCATGCCACCCGTGACGACCCCCGCGGCAAAAATCACCAGCGCGGCGAGAATGGCCTTCCAGACATTCACAAGGTCTCGCCCGCGTCGTTCAGCGACAATGTGATGAGTGACTCCAGATCCCCGTTCTGGTTGTCATTCGCACCGGGACCGGTGTAATAAAAATTCACAGCACAGAGCACGACCATCACGCCGACGCACGGGATGGCGGCGCGCCACAGGGCGCTGGTCAATTGCGCCAGGGGGTCAGCCGCGGGAAGCGCCTTGATGCGGGCCATGATCCGTCGCTCAAAGGCGTACGGCACATGGTCGCCGGGCGGGGTTGCCCGGGCGGCGGCCAGCAGTTTCTTTTGCAGAGCGTCAGTATTCATAGCAACCAGCATCCTAGACGGATGGCCAAGGCCACCCGTTACAGTTTACAAATATTTCTCTTTTCTCAGTTTCTCCAAGCACTTTTTCATCTCGGCCCGCGCGCGATAAGCGCGGACCTTGACCAGCGGAATGGACCAGCCGGTCAACGCGGAAATCTCTTTCACCGATTTGTCCTCGATCTCCAGCATGGTGATCACCAGCCGGGCGGCGGGAGAAAGCTGCCGCAACACGCGGTCGATCAAGGCTTTGGCCGCGCCTGCCGCCTCGCCTGGAGGCTCGGTGGGATTCTCGCCGCCGACGCCGTGGCGATCGAGCCAGTCCGATTCCTCGTCCGACATGTCGGTGAAGGCCGTCTCGCGGTTCCGCTGGTGACCGCGCAGGAAATCGTAGCAAACATGGACCGCCAGCCGCATCAGCCAATGCTCGAACGGCGCCTCTTGCCGGTAGCTGCCGAGTTTCTGAAAGGCCTTGATGAAAATCTCCTGGACGATGTCCTCGACCTCGCTTTCGCGCCGGGCATAACGCCGCGCCGTGGCGAAAATGCGCGGCTGATATTTCT
>CAZMLP010001056.1:0-2090 GCA_964566745.1 uncultured Verrucomicrobiota bacterium
TCCCCGTGGTATCCGGCGCTCATGCAGAGCAACTGGCCCAAGGTTATTTCCGCCTTGCGCTCGTCATCCAGCGGGAAGGCCTCGGGCAAATATTTCTCTGTGAAGACTTTCGTTGCGAGGCCGTCGGGAATCTTGTCATGAAACTCGTGCAGCATAATGCCGCACGCGATGCTCGTGAACGCCTTGCCGGTGGAGGCCATGTCCGGGTTCGCGTTGCGATGCGCGCGTCCGTAGTAATTTTCGAACACCAGATAACCATGCCGCACCACCAGCAGTCCACCGTTCTGGCTGCACCGTTGCGTGAAATTCCAAGCCTGCTCGAGTCGTGACAAATCCATCCCCGCCAGTTTCCGGATTTGCGCCGGGTCTTTGAGCGTCCGCCAGCCGCCCTCGCTGTCCGGCGGAGGGAAATACCCGGATGCCCGCGCCGCTGGCGCCACAAGCGGCAGCAGGCCCAAAATTGCCGTGAGAAGAAAATGATGCGACGCGATGCGGCGGACTGTGGAAACCATGCGCCCATCTAACCAGCGCGCCGTGGGCGGTCAATGATTCTGTCAAACTACTTCGCCTAACGCGCCCACTGCACGCGGTAGAACCGGGCGACACCGTTGTTGCCAGGAAGATCACCGATTTCGACTTTGCCGTCGGTGGGAGGCCTGATCTCTTGCAGCAGGCTCCAGACAGGGTTGGCGAGGTCCGTGGCCGTTTGGATTTGGTAGGCTTCGCCGCCGAGACCCGAAAACGCCAGTCGCACCGTGCCCGCCTCCGCACGCACCGCGAGAGCCAGCACCGGCGCAACCCGGTAACTGGGTTGCGCAAGCGCGGACCAAGTGCCATCGCTGGCGCGGACACGCGCGTTCAGCACAACATTGCTCGCTAGCGAAACGCCTCCTGTCGTCCACACTCGCGCCTGGGGCGAAATGGCGCCGCCGGGGAGCCGGGGATCACTGCCATCCAGTGTGTAATAGATGGTCCCGCCGGTGGCGGTGAGCCGGGGCTGAAATCCATTCGTCACGATGCCGCCATACGCGTCGAAGGCCGGTGGATCGATGCGGGGATAAAGTCCGCGCCCGCGCAGGAGGTTGACCAACTGGCTGGTTCGCGCGGGAAAAAGACCGGTGCGAATCGTCGAGGCGGCGGCTTCCCAATTGGCCGGGGTGCGGTATCCCCAACGCGCGCACTCGGCGAGCAGCGCGTCGCGCACCTCGGCCATTCGCGCCGCCAGGCGGGCATCATTCCTGGTTGGTGTGAGCGCGCCGCCGTTAAAGCAATTCCGGTAAACGCGGTCCGCGACAAGCATCTTGAAATCACGATTCGCCTCGCCCACCAGCGCGCCGAAAAGGCCGCCGGGTCCGGCGTTCGCAGTGCGGTCTGCCCCCAGCGCGCTGGTCCGCAAGAATCCATCGGGATCGGCCTCCCAGAACTTGAAGCCTGATCCGGCGGCCACGGGACCCGCCGCGCGAAACTCGGATTCACAATCCCCGTAAAACCACATGAGCATGAAATCCGTAAGGCTCTGGACGTCCAGGTATGGACGCACCGCCGTATAAGAACCTCGAAGCGAAAGGACCCGTTCCCATGGTTCCACGGTTGGCGCGGCGGGGGTACCCACCACGAAGTTGTCGCCCACATTGTCATTCCCTTTCACGCTCACGTAATCATCCTTCGATCCCCCGAGATAATCGGAGAGAAAGTGCTCGGCGAGGGTCTCGCGGGCGTCGTACAGGCCCCAGTACACGCCGTTCAGATAAAGATGAACGAAGCGTCCGTGCGGGTTCAGGTCGCCCATGTCGAGCATGGTGTCTTGCATGAAACGCCCGGCCATATAGAAGCCGCGGTCGATCATGTCCTGGTCACCGGCGCGAAACTCCAGCTCGTCGAACGAGCTTTGCGGTGTGAAACCATGATCGAAGCCGTCGAAGAGCGACGCCTCGATCCGGCTCGTGCCGTAGCTCGCGCGGCATTTCACCCGGAGGCTGTCCTTCGCGAAACGTTGCCACGAGCCGCCGAACACTGACACCCCGCAATCGGCCTGCGGGCCGGGTCGTCCCTCGGGCCAAAGGATCTCCAACGAGCCCGACTGCTCGTCG
>CAZMLP010001057.1:0-7539 GCA_964566745.1 uncultured Verrucomicrobiota bacterium
TCCCGCCTACGAATTCGCCTTCGGGGATGTGAATCCACCGGTGCATGCCTGGGCCGCGTGGCGCGTTTACAAGATCACCGGGCGGGCCGGGGATCGTGACCGGGGCTTCTTGGAGAGCGTGTTCCAGAAGCTGCTGCTGAATTTCACCTGGTGGGTCAATCGCAAGGACGAGAGCGGCCAGAACTTGTTTTCCGGCGGGTTTCTCGGGCTGGACAACATTGGTGTTTTTGATCGCGGCAAGCCGCTGCCCACCGGCGGAACCTTGCAGCAGGCCGACGGCACGGCGTGGATGGCGTTTTACTCGGCGACGATGCTGGCGATGGCGCTGGAACTGGCCCGCGACGGCCAGCGTGTGAATCCCGCGTACGAGGACATGGCGTCGAAGTTTTTCGAGCATTTTGTCCAGATCACGGACGCGATGAACCGGCTCGGCGGCACGGGGCTGTGGGATGACGAGGACGGGTTTTACTACGATCAGATTCGCACCGACCACCAATCCATCCATCTCAAGACGCGGTCCATCGTCGGGTTGCTGCCGTTGATCGCGGTGGAAATTTTGGAAGAGCATCACCTTCAGTGCCTGCCGGGTTTTGGCAAGCGGCTGGCGTGGTTCATGAAGAACCGGCCGGACCTCTCCAGCCACATCTCGCAGTTTGCGTCGCCAGGAGGCCGACGCCTGCTGGCCATTCCCACCCGGGAGCGGCTGGAGCGGGTGCTCCGCTACATGCTGGACGAAAACGAGTTTTTGTCCCCCTACGGGCTGCGGTCCGTGTCGAAATTTCACGCCGGCCATCCCTACGAGTTCGCGGCTGGCGGCGAGGTGCATCGCGTGGATTATGTTCCCGGCGAGTCCACCACGGGACTTTTTGGCGGCAATTCCAACTGGCGCGGGCCCATCTGGTTCCCGGTGAATTATCTCCTCATCGAGGCGCTGGAGCGCTATCACCATTTCTTTGGCAACGACCTGCTCGTGGATTTTCCGACCGGCTCCGGCAAGCGGATGAATCTCGCGCAAGTGGCGGCGGAATTGGACAAGCGCCTCGCAAGTCTCTTTCTGCCGGACGCGCGCGGACGACGACCATGCCACGGGGAGGATCCGCGTTTTCGGGACGATCCCCATTGGCGCGACTTGGTGCTGTTCCACGAGTATTTCCACGCGGAGACGGGCAAAGGGCTGGGCGCGAGCCATCAAACCGGCTGGACGGCGCTGGCAATCCGGAACATCGAGGCGGTCGCGCGGCGGCGCGGGAACAACCATTGAGCGTCAGGAATTCGTCGTTCCGTCAACTTCCCGCTTGCGAAAAGGCCACCAGCCGCCGGATTTTATCGTGTAGCGGGTGATGGCCACCTCGCGGAGCTCGTGGACGAGCCGATTTCGGGCGCGCAGTCCGAACCATGCCGTGCAGCCCACCGAAATCAACACCCACAAGCCCAGCAACCAGTACTCGCCATGCCCGGAGCCGGGCATGCCCGGCGCCGAGGAGAAGCGAAAGACCTCGTCCAGCAGCACAAAAGAGGTTACCGCCACGGCGTAAATCACCCAGGGCAACAGCAGCACGCGCCAGAATGTGCCGAAGGTCGCGCGGTTCGCTTTTCGGCTCGTCAGGCCGAGCCACATTCCGGTCCATGCGATGCCCAACAGGTCCGCGAGGAACACAGCGATGCCCGCGAGGAACATCCAGGTGAGGAATGCCTTGTCGTCCGCCTGGAAGGTGCTCGCGCGCGTGGCCAGCATGAGAATGAGATCAACTCCCAAAATCACCGCCACCGCGCCGCCGAATTGCCGTCGCAAGGCAAGCCATTGGCCCTCCAGCAAGTCCACCACGCGCAAGGGAGTGGAGAGCAACAACTCAAGCGCGCCCGCCCGCCGATCCTCGCTAAACCTCCGGCAGGCCTCCGTGATGGCCCACGGCTTGAGCAGCGTTTGGAGGGTCATCGCGGTGAAGATGTAATTGACCGTGTCGAGCCAGTCGTCGCGGTGAACCAGATAACCCCAGAGCCAGAGGACCGCCGCGACGGCCAGGAAGGCGTGGACGAATGAGCGTTTGAGGCGGTTGCGCGCCGCCAGCCAGAGAATGGGATTGATGTCAAGGAGGCTGGCGCGATACTCGCGGCGCTGCCGGGAGTTCCCGTGACACCATTGCATCCAACACTCGCGCCATCGCACCGTCCGCGCGCTCGCGGCCTTGTCTTTCCACGAGTTCGCGACCACACGGCTGGAGAGGAAAATGCAGAGCCAGCCGAGGAGGTGAACAATCGCCGTGCTGCGCCAGAACCTCGGCTCGCGCGTCTTGTAAACCAGGTCAAATCCGGTGAAGCCCGAATAGGCGGGGCAAAACTCGATGAAGAATGTTTGGTCGTCGTGGACTATCCCCTTGGAATTGAGAATCAGCAGGACGACGGGCAAGCCAAAGATCAGGACCAGCAGCACCAGGATCGTCATGCCCATGGCCCGCCGCTCGTCTTTGCAGACGGCGGAGGCGATCATGCCGATGGCCAGGGAGAGGAAGAGCATGTTGAGGCTGACCAGTGTGATCCGCCAGAACTCCGTGATCGACACCCCGCCAAGGAGCAGCGGCAGCGCCAGCACCGGGAAGACCGCCACAAGGCTGTAGGAAGCGTTTAGTGACGTGGCGGCGAGTTTGCCAAGCACGACGTCGTATCCCTTGAGGTCGGTGAGGAACAACAGCCCCAGCGTTCCGTCCCGCTTTTCCTCGCTCAGGCAATCGGCGGTGATCAAAACACCGGCCACCGAGGCGCCGAGCATGACGAGCACCGCGAGGGCCACGAACAGTGACTGCCCAATTTCCGAGGAGGGCTTGCCCCAAGTGCCGAGCACCACCCACCCGCCGATCAACATGGCCAGGCTCGCCACACCCACGCGCAACCAGTAAGTGCCGCGGCGACGCGCGGCCACGCGCAACTCGCGTCCGACGATGGGTAGGAAAATCATGCCCGGGAACTCAGTCCATTTCGTGTCCGAGGGTTAGACAACGGGTTTCCCATTTAGTTTCAACGCGGGCAACGATCTTGAAACCGGGCGAAAGCGCAATGCAAAACGTTCTTGAAGGCGGATCGTGCTGTGAACGTCTTTTGAACCATGGGAACTGTGCCAATGACACCGTTGTTTGCAGGAAACGATGTGTCGCGCCGCCACTGCCCGGTTGAATTTCCGGGGCGCGCGCCCTACCGTGTGCCTCGCATGCCGGCACGCGCGCTTTTCGGGCGAATCGGGATCGGGTTGACGATCACAGCAATCCTTTCTTTCGCTCGCGCCGCGACGACCGAAGGCGCGCTCACGGTCGGCCCGTTGGCGCACACCCCGGCGCAACCGAAGGCGGGCGAGGCCGTGATCGTTACCGCGCCAGTCAAGGCGCCCGCCGGCGCGGGCATCGCGGAGGTGAAGCTCCACCTGCAATTGGTGGAACCGGGCAAATATATTCGCAAGACCGACCCGGCTTACAAAACCAATTGGGTGGAAATCCCGATGCATGACGACGGGCGGGACGGCGATGCCAAGGCGGGGGACGGCGTTTTCACGGCCACCGTGCCGGGCGAGTGGCAGAGGCACCGGCGCCTGTCGCGCTATTGGGTGAGCGCGAAGGACACTGCCGACGTCACGGCTCGCTGGCCGCAGGCCACCAATGCCAGCCCCAACCTTGCCTGGTTCACTTACAATGGCCTGCCTGCGTGGACGGGGGCAAGCCATCCGGGATCGACCCCGGCGCTCCAATTTTCCTCCGCGTTTCTCGGCACCTTGCCCGCGTATCATTTGATCGCCCGCGCGGACGATGTGCGCAAAAGCCAGTGGGACGGCAGCTACAACCGGCAACCGTTCTCCGGCGCGCTGGTATATGACGGGCGCGTGTATGACCATATCCAGTTTCATAATCGCGGCCAGGCAAGCACCTACATCGCCGGCAAAAACAAGTGGGGCTTCAAGTTTAATCCCGGGCAGGAGTTTGCGGCCAAGGATCTGTGGGGACGCCCCTACAGCCGGGGTTGGTCCGGTTTCAACTTGAACGCCTGCGCGAGTCCGTGGGCGCAAGTGAATCGCGGCATGGCGGGAATGGACGAGGCGGTCTCGTATCGTGCTTATCAACTCGCGGGGGTGCCCGCGCCGGACACGTTCTGGGTGCAGTTCCGGGTCGTGGACGAGACGGCGGAATCCTCCCCCACCGATCAATACCAGAGCGACCTCTGGGGACTGTATCTCGTGGTGCAGGAAAAAAACGGCGGCTGGCTGCGGGAGCAACATTTGCCGGACGGGAATATCTACAGCGTGGACAGCGGGCCGAAGCATCAGGCCAGGGGAATGCCGACCAACAGCGTGGATTATGTCCAGTTCCAAAGCGCGTCGTACCAGGACCAGACCGTCAATTGGTGGCGGACGAATTTTGACCTCAACGCCTACTACAGTTTCCACGCGCTCAACCGCGTGCTGGCGAACATCGATTTGCGACAGGAGGGCAACCACTACCTGTATCACCGTCCGGACGGCCATTGGGTGGCTCTGCCGCATGACCTCGACATGATGTTTATCCCCAAAACGCACTGGCCCGGCGTCATCAATCAGACGCGCTGCCTCAAGCTGCCAGCCTTGCGGATTGAGTATCAAAATCGCGCGCGCGAGATTTTGGATTTGTTCTGCTCGGACGCCGCCCCGG
The DNA here is from genome assembly GCA_964566745.1 of uncultured Verrucomicrobiota bacterium. Lineage (GTDB taxonomy): Bacteria > Verrucomicrobiota > Verrucomicrobiia > Limisphaerales > CAZMLP01 > CAZMLP01. The sequence continues at coordinate 4,668 of CAZMLP010001057.1, forward strand.
GCGGGGGGCAGGTCGGTCAACTGGTCGCGGAATTGGGCGGCAAACTGTGCCCGTCAGGCCAGGAGCGCAACTGGGCCGAGCTGGACGAGGCGGTGTGGAATTTCCACCCGCGCAACCACGCGCAGGGCGAGTTTAATGTGACGCCTTACGGCGACTCTCGCATGGGCGGCCCATGGACACGCCGCCTGGCCACGCCGGATTTCGCGGGGTTTCGGCAATACATTGTCGAGTTTTGCACCGACTCGCGGCCCAAAAAAGATTACCGGCCCAACGATGGCAACCAGCTTGGCTATGGCTACGGCTTCCTCTGGCGCGAGTCGTTGGACGACAAGATCCCCGCGCGACCGGTGATCCGCTATTCCGGGCCGGAAGGGTTTCCCGCGGACCGGCTGGCGTTCCAAACGTCCGCCTTCGAATCGCCCGCCAATGCGAACGCGAGCGCCGTGCAATGGAGAATCGCGCCGATCAGTTCGCCGGGCGTGGCGGGTTTTATGGCGGGACAGCCCTGCCGGTATGAAATCGAGCCGGGCTGGACGAGCGCCGAGCTTGCCCCGACGGCGACTGAGTTGCATCCGCCGGCGGACGCCTGCGCGGGGGGAAAGACTTATCGCGCGCGAGCTCGATACAAAGATGACACGGGCCGCTGGAGCCACTGGTCTGAACCGGTGCAATTCATGGCAGGCGCGGCGAACAAGGCTGTAAAATAAGGCGTCGGGCGCGAAGCGTGCTGGAGGCGTTCCGCCCCTGATGTGGGCGGCGGCATTCCGGCCAATTGATCACCCTAATTGTTGCAATAATTTAACCTGGGTTCTTTGGTTGCCCGGTCTTGACTCGCGACAACGCCGTGCAAAAATCGGCGCGATGTCAGGCTCCGTCGCCACCCCGGTTCCCTCTCCCGAGGCGCACATTGGCGCCATCGACGAGTTGACCGAGTGCGGTCGCGAGTTTCATCGTCGTGGCTGGTCGCTTGGGACGAGCAGCAACTACAGCGTGGTGGTGCAGCGCGACCCCCTCACACTGCTCATGACCGGCAGCGGGTTCGACAAGGGGCGGCTTGAGCCGTCGCAGTTTGTCCTGGTCGATGCCGAAGGCCGCTCGCTGCATCCCTCGCTGCCCAAGCCCTCCGCCGAGGCGTTGATCCATACCACGCTGGCTCATTGCGCCGGGGCGGGCGCGGTGCTGCACACGCACTCGATCTGCGGCACGGTTTTGTCCGAGGGGTTTCTGGCCGACGGCCATCTGGTGATGCGCGGTTATGAAATGCTAAAAGGGCTCGCCGGCATCACCACCCATGACACCAGCGTCGAGGTCGAGATTTTCCATAACACGCAAGACATCGCCGCGCTGGCGGCGGTGGTCGCCGACCAGTTGGATAATGTCGAAAACCCGTTGCGCCACGGCTTTCTGATCGCCGGGCATGGCTTGTACACATGGGGGACGAACCTCGCCGCCGCCCGGCGCCACGTTGAGGTGTTTGAGTTTTTGTTCGAGGTCATGGCGCAAAAGCGCCTGTTGTTTGGGCAGTGGTAAACCACCTGAATTCCGATTCTGTTATGGCTGTCATTCGCATTCCCGAGGAAAACCGGACGGTCAACGGTCTGGAGGAGGTTCGCGCGTTCCTGGCGCCATTTGGCATTTTCCACGATCGCTGGCCAGTGGCCGGGAGGATTGGCGACAGGGCCACCGCCGAGGAAATCCTGGCCGCCTATGCGCCCGAGGTCGAGACGTTGAAGGCGCGGGGCGGCTATGTCACCGCCGACGTGGTGGATGTGACGCCGGATGTGCCGAACCTTCAGGCGATGCTGGACAAGTTCAACAAAGAGCACCGCCACGCCGAGGACGAGGTGCGTTTCATCGTCAAGGGGCGCGGAATTTTCCATATTCATCCCGAGGACGGCGTCGGTCCGCTCTTCTCCATCGAGATCGAGGAAGGAGATTTGATCAATGTTCCCGCCGGGACAAAGCATTGGTTCGACCTTTGCGCCGACCGCACGATTCGCGCGATCCGCCTGTTCCGCGAACGCGCGGGCTGGACCCCGCTCTATACCGGCGATGACATCGCGGCGCGGTACGAGCCGTTGTGTTTGGGACCGAATTACCTCGCCGGAACTCCCCGTCTAACTCCGTCAACACCTGTGATATGATTCAATTCAGCGGTGGCCTGCTCCTGCTCGATGTGGAGGGCACAGTGTCGCCGCTGACGTTTGTTCACGACGTTCTGTTTCCCTTCGCCCGGAAGAATGTCGCGAGTTTTCTCGCAAAGAACGCCGAGTCCGCGGCCGTTTTGGCGGCTTTGGACCAGATGGCCCGCGACGACGGCGCCAAGGCCTTTGCGGACTGGTGCCCGTGCCCGGCGGGCACTGCGGCGGCCGGTTCCTGGACGGTTGCGCGAGTCCATCAATTGACGGACGCGGACGCCAAACTCGGCGGGCTGAAGCAACTGCAAGGGCTGATCTGGGAGGAGGGATATCGCGCCGGGACCTTGCGCTCGGTGGTGTTTTGCGACGTGCCGGCGGCGCTTGCAAGCTGGCACGCGGCGGGTCGCCGGACACGCATCTATTCCTCGGGCAGTGCCCACGCGCAGCGCCTCTTTTTCACCTACACCGAGCGCGGCGACCTCACGCCTTTTCTCTCGGGCTACCATGACACCGCGATTGGCTCCAAGCGGCATCCGGCGAGCTATGCGGCCATTGCCGCCGACGCCGGTTTCCCGCCGGAATCGGTCCTGTTCGTGAGTGATGTCCCGGCGGAACTGAATGCGGCGCGAGGCGCGGGCATGCAGACCGCCCTGGCCCTGCGCCCTGGCAACGCCCCGCTGGAGACGGTGGATCACCCGGCAATCACCTCGCTCGCCGGGATTGTGTTGAACTGA
>CAZMLP010001058.1:0-3386 GCA_964566745.1 uncultured Verrucomicrobiota bacterium
GGCGGCTGCGCCAGGTGCTGGCGCGGGGTTCGTTTGATGCTGTGCTGGCCACGACATGGTTTCCCCACGCCGCCGCCGTTACCGCCACGCGTTCGCGCGCGCCCCTCTATTTGTGCGTTTACGGGAATGATTTTTTGGAGCGGCGCTGGGAAAAGCCGTTTTGGCGAAAACGCCTGTTTCGCGCGCTTGAGCAAAGCCGTTTGCTCCTGGCGGGAAGTGTTGGCAGCGCGGAAGCGATTCGTGAATTTTGGCCTGCCGCCGCCGCCAAGACGGTGGTTGTGACGCCGGCGGTGGACCCGGCGGAATTCGGGCCGGGGGCTGCCTCGCCGCCACCCGACCAGCCGGTTTTGCTCACGCTGGCGCGATTGGTTGAGCGCAAAGGCCAGGACATGGTGATTCGCGCGCTGCCGACGATTCTGAAGGAGTTTCCGCGCGCGGAGTATTGGATTGCGGGACGTGGCTCGCATGAGGAGGCGTTGCGAAGGCTCGCGCGCGAGACGGGCGTGGAGTCGCGGGTGAAATTCCTCGGCTTTGTCTCCCGCGAGGAACGGATTTCTCTTTACCAACGCTGCACGCTTTACCTGATGCCCTCCCGCACCATCGCCGAGAAGGGGGATTTCGAGGCGTTCGGCATCACTTTCCTGGAGGCCAACGCCTGTGGAAAACCGGTGATCGGCGGGCGCTCGGGAGGCATCGCGGACGCGGTAATCGATGGCGTGACCGGCTTGCTTGCGGACCCGCATTCGCCCGGGGATATTGCCTGGCAAACACTTCGCATCCTGCGCGACAGTGGCTATGCGCGAAAGCTTGGCGACCAGGGTCGGCGTCGCGTGGAAACCGAGATGAACTGGGCGAGCACCGCCAAACGGGTGGTGGAACTTTTTTCCAAGCCAGCGGGCAAATGAGCAAGCGCAAGCGGCCCGTCGCGTTTCGGCCGGTTGTGTTTCTTCGTGTTTTCCGGGCGGGCGCTGTGTTTGAATCCGGTCATCGCGGCAAGTGAATCATGAAGCTTAGTGTCATCTGCATCTATTTAAACGACGCCCCGTTCGTCGAGGCGATGTTGCGCTCGGTTTACCCGCACGCCCACGAGATTATTTTCGTGACGCAGCATGACCGCGATTTTTTTGGGCGCACAGTGCTGCCGGCGGATGACACCGCGCAACGCATCCTTTCTTTTCCGGACCCCGGCAACAAAATCAAACTCGGCTTGCGCCGCGAGTTCAGCCCGGATGCCAGCGTGACCCAGGCCGAGATGCGCAACTGGGGCATGTACACCCTCGGCAAGCCTTGCGATTACTGGTGGGTGGTGGACACGGATGAGATCTTCGCCAGGGGCGATGTGGAGCGGCTTATTCAATGGCTCGAAGGCACGCGGCCGTTTGGCGCGCGCATCCCGACGTGGCATTATTTCAAATCGTGGAACTATCGGGTCACCACTTTTGACGAGCGCGGGCAGATCGGCATCCTCAAACACGGCCAGCGCTTTCGCAAACGCCGCCGCGCCCGTCCCGGTCCGCACCATCATCTTCTCTCGCTCGCGACGCGCTTCCGGCCGGCCACTTACCCGGTCGTGCCCAAAGATGTGTGTGTGGTGCATCACGGCGATTTTGTGGGGGACGACAATCGCATTCTAAAAAAACTCACCTGCAACGGGCATCGCGACGAGTTCGACAAGAAGTGGTTCGAGAACATCTGGCAAAAATGGACGCCGGAGACGCGCGATTTTAATCCCATTGTGCCGCACCATTTCCCGGCGGCTGACCACATTCCCACCGGCCAATTGCCCGAGGCCATTCGCGATTCCCGCTGGCCGGCGGGCTGGATAGAACCTGAAAACCGGAGTTGACCTGTGGCGATCTTGCTTCAGCGGGCTGGCGTCCAAGGGCTTGAGCCTTCCTGGCCGAATCTGGCTGTTAATATGGCCGGCGTCGGCGCAATCCCTTGGCCATCCAGCCTCCTCGCATTCCCGCCGCAGTTGAACTTTGGCTTTCGGGCTGAACCCGTGAACGCCGGGTGAAGCCGCTGCCAAAAATCGCCTTCGTGACGCACAGCCTGGCGCGGGGCGGTTCCCCCATTTTCCTGATCGAGTTTGCCCGCGCCTTTCGGGTGCAAGCGGGGGAATTGTTGCTCATCACCGAGCAGGATGGCCCGTTGCGCCCGGACTTCGAAGCGCTGGGTGTGCGCGTGATTATCGAGCCTCGCGGCGGGATTCTGGAAGCCGGGTTGCTCTGGCGACTCCATCGAACGTTGCGGCGGGAACGCGTGGCCCTGGTTCATCTCAACACGTTCAGTTCTTATTACAAATATGGCGCCATTGCCGCGCGGCTCGCCAAATTGCCGGTAGTCTGGGGGATTCGCGAGGATGTCCGCGCCAAACGCTGCCGCCGCCTTTATCCATGGATCAAGCGGCTGGCCACTTGCATCATGCCGTGCTCGCGCGAGATCGCGGAGCGACTTTACCCGGAGGGCGCGCCCGCCAAGGTTGAAGTGGTCCACGACGGGCTCCCGCTGCGGGCAGCGCCGGTTTCCGCGCCGAATCTCCGCGAATGGCTTAAAATTCCAGCCGGCGCAAAGATTATCGGCTGTGTGGCCGCACTGGAGCCGCGCAAAGGAATCAAGGAATTGATCCAAGCGTTCGCATTGTTGCGCCAACGGGGAGTGGACGCGCATCTGGTTTGCGCGGGCGAGGACCGCAGCGCCGGTCACACCTACCTGCCCATGCTCAAGGAATTGATCGCCGAGCTGGATTTGGGCGAGCGAATCCACCTTACCGGTGGCCGCGCGGACGTGGCTGGTTTCTATCCGCAGTTCGATGTGTTCACGCTGCCGACCTATTGGGAGGGAATTTCGCGAGTTCTCCTGGAGGCGGCGTTCGCGAACTGTCCGATTGTCACCACGCGCGCGGGCGGCAATGGCGAGTTCGTCGCGGACGGGCAGGGTGGACTGCTGGCACCGCCGGGGGACGTTCCCGCTTTGGCCGCCGCGCTGGAACGAATGTTGGGCGATCGAAGCTTCGCGCAGCGTTGCGCCGCGCATTCCCGGGTCGTGCTGGAACGCGGATTCACGCTCGATGCCCATGTCGAGAAAGTTCGCGCCATCTACGAGCGGTTGCTGGCTTCCCGCTAAATAGAAAGCCGGTTTCTGGCACCTTTCACTTGCGGCTTTTGCGGAGGTGGAAGATAAAACCATTTGTGCAATTTCCCGGTCCATCGCGTTTCGTCCGGCTTGCGGCCAAAGCTTTTGGCCTGGTTGCGCTTTTGACCGTCAAGGGAACTGCCTTTGCCGACACGGCAACCAAAACTGTTCCCTCGTCCCAACTCACTTTCGAGCAACACATCCGCCCGTTTCTCAAGGCCAACTGTTTTGATTGCCACGGCGAGGGGGAA
>CAZMLP010001059.1:0-3001 GCA_964566745.1 uncultured Verrucomicrobiota bacterium
CGGCGTGGCGCATGATTCAGCTTTAGCACCGTAGGTGCGCCATCATTGTAGCACGGACCGCGATTCAAACTTCCGAGCTCCGTCAGGAGCGGCATCTTCCGCGCCCGGCGAACGCCGATAGATTTCCCGACGATGCCGCCCCGCCGGGGCTGACGCTTTTCGGGACCGGCATTCTGCAAAGATGCTTATCTCGCTCCGCATCATTGAGCTTCCGCCCCTTGGGGCCGGAAACCCGGCCGCCCCGGAGTGGCCGCCTGAAAACAGCCACGGCTTTCAAGCTGTGGAACAGCCCCGCTTAACGAAAATCTGTTTTACGGGATTCCCTCTCTTTTCCCTCGGTGGCTAATTATTTTGTTCCAATCCTTCACCCCAAAGCTAAACCGCCTCCTGATCAACCCCTTGCCGCTCCATTTGCCGATAAAATCCGGCTTTTCCAATTAATAGAGTCAACACAGTCAATAGAGCCAACACAGTCAACGGTACCTTTGCGGGGAGGGCGGGAAGTCTGATAAGCTGCTCCGTTGAATGGCCAAACGCCAGAGCAACGAATGAGGACCAAGGATACACTCTTTTCCTCTGCGCCCTCTGTTTCCTTCTGTTCAATTTGATCCCCCCCCGCCCTCCCTATGAATCCACGCATTGGTAGAATCGACCGGCTGTCTCGCGCCCTCCGCGAAGAACTCAACCAACGCCTCTCCGAAGACGAGGGCTGCGTCGCCTTGCCTGATTGTCTCAATACGAGCAACCGTGTCTGTTTGGCCGGAAAACGTTCGCAGCCACCTTCGCCAACCGGGTCCCAGACGAGGCTTAATTCCCAAATCTCTCAACCCCTTTCAGAAAATCAGCCCCTCCGGTGCGCGAGAGCTTGATGCCAAGGCAGTTGCGCCATCATCACTGTCCTCCACGACAACGCCAAATAAAGGCGAATTAAGCCTGATTAAGGATGGTCAGGGGCGCATGATCGGGGAGGATCAACGCCATGGAGTGGTCGCGCGCGTCGCGCCTGCGAGCCAGTGTTCGAACCGCGTGGGGCCGAGGCGGGGATTTTTGCCCGGGGTGAGGCTTTCATCATTCACCGGGATGCCATAGTAGGGGGCGCCCGAGTCGGTGACCACTTTCCGCGCGTCGCCATTGGCGTCCAGGAATTGCCGGACGAGGTCGTCCAGATGCGCCGCCTCCGGGCCCGCCAATTCCACCATGCCGTTTAATGGCTGCTCGGCGGCGACATCCGCCAGCGTGGCGGCAACGTCTTCCGCCGCGATGGGCTGGAAGAGGGTGTGGGGCAGCCGGACTGTTTCCCCGTCGGTGGCGGATTGGGCGATGGCGCCAACGAACTCGAAGAACTGGGTGGCGCGGACGATGGTGTAAGGAACGGGAGACGCGGTGACCAGTTTTTCCTGGGCCATTTTCGCGCGGAAGTAGCCGCCCGCCAGGAGGCGCTCCGTGCCCACGACCGACAGCGCGATATGATGTTTCACACCGGCCGCGGCTTCTGCTGCGAGGAGGTTGCGCCCCGAGGTCTCGAAGAATTCCATCACGGCCTTGTCTTCCCACTGTGGCGCGTTCGCGACATCGACGACGACTTGGGCGCCGGCAAGTGCCCCGGCCAGCCCCTCGCCAGTGATGGTGTTGACGCCGCGCGAAGGGGAGGCCGCCACAACCGCGTGTCCTTTTTTGTGAAGAATGCCCGCCAGTTTCGCGCCGATCAATCCGGTGCCGCCGACAATCACGATTTTCATATTCTTTTGATTTGAGGTTGGTTGTTTACGACGACCCCACCATGCGCCGGGAATGGCTTTTCGTGTAGCCGTTGGCTGGCTATAACAGTCATGCAAGCTCTGCATGAAAGCCTTTGCCGATCTAACGCTTCTCCACGCCTTCGTTGCCATCGTGGAGTGCGGCAGCATCTCCGCCGGGGCGCGGCGGTTGCGGATTTCGCAGCCCGCGCTAAGCCGCCAGTTGCGCGCGCTGGAGGAGGCGTGCGGCACGGCGTTGCTGCGGCGGGACACGCACCGGATGAGCGTGACTGAAACCGGGCAGCGCTTGCTGGCCGACGCCAGGGCCATGCTGGCGCAAGCGGAGGAGGCGGACCGCCGGTTGCGCGAGGATTACACGACCTTGAGCGGCCACCTGCGGATCTTCGCAACCGTGGATCTGGGGCAATGGGTGGTCACGCGCATCGTCAGCCAGTTCTTGCAGAAGAACCCGCGCGTGACCGCGACACTTGCCTTGACCAACCGCCCGTTGCACATGATTCAGGAGGGTTGTGACGTGGGAATTCTGCCGGGCAAAATCACCGACGAAAGCGTGGTCGCCCGGCCGGCCGGCGCCATCGTTTTGCATTTGGCGGCCTCCCCGGCGCTTGTCCAAAGCCGGCCGGCGGTGAAGAGCCTCGCGGACCTCAAGTCTTGGCCGTGGATTTGTCTCGCCGGCACGCAATTCTGGAGCGCCAGGGAGATCACACTCTTGGATCCTGGCGGCAAGGCGCGCACGTTGCCGATTTCACCGGTCTTGATCTCCGAGGGCGTGACCAGCATCCGGGAAGCGGCGCGGGACGGCCTTGGCGTCGCCTTGCTTCCCGACTGGCTAATCGAGAACGAAGTGGCGGCGGGAGCGCTGGCGCGGGTTTTGCACGGCTGGAAGTCCAGGGATTTACCGGTCCATGTGGTCTATGCCGGGCAACGGGTCATGCCGATTCGCGTGAGCGCGTTTATTGATTTTGCCGTGCGTTCGTTGTCGGGTTTTCAGAAGGCGAGGAAAACGAGCCGCCAGGAGTAAGGCTCCTCGAGTTGCCTCAAGAGAAAAGGATACCGAGGATAAACCCGGTCAGGGAATCGTTGCCTCACGATGGAGGATACCGAGCGCAGTGAAGAATGCCTGGAGCTTTTGCTCAATATTTTTCTTGAGGAGCACCGGGTTGAGAGTCTTGTGCTGGAGTTTCAATTGGTGCCGGCTCTGGGGGGAGAGACCGGGGCAATTGACCAGCCGCTGGTAAGGCGTT
>CAZMLP010001060.1:0-15731 GCA_964566745.1 uncultured Verrucomicrobiota bacterium
GGCGGGGCGACCGGCGCCGCTGCGGCGGCCGGAGAAGAACCGGTGGCAGGCGACGTGACCGTGACCGGTTTCTCCGGTTGGAACAGCTCCGGCGGCGGTTGGATCGCGGCGCTTTGCTGGCGGGTGCGCACCGCGTCCCGCCGGTTGAGAAGCGCGGCCAGGGACTCGTCCGCCTCCTGCGCGCGCGGCACGGGCCGCCAGAAGAATATCCAGCGGCGCAGACCCGCCGTCGCCTTCAGCCATTCCGCGCGGTCCAACTGGATGCGCCGGATGCCGACGTCCAACGGGAACAGGACGATGGCCAGTTTCAGCAGCCACTCCCACAGATCGCGCGGTTGAAAGGTCTTCTGCCGGTCGTGCAGGAACGGATTGAGGACTTCCTCGCCGAGCGCGAGCATTTTGCCGCCGGTGGCCTCGGCCACGCGCTCCAGCAGGTTCAGGTTTGGCTCGGTCGCGTTAAACTCCGGCGAGTAATTGACGCTCGCGCCCAAGCTTTGCCGTCCGCGCACTTGGCCATCCTTGATGTCCATCAGGTTCATCTGGTAGGTGCCCACCTCCTTGGTTGGAAAACGCGCCTCGTAATGCCCCGGGCCGGTCTGTTCCAGACGCACGTTTTGGCGCTCGCCTTTCGGGCTGACGACGATGGTTTGCAGGTTCAAGAAGTTGCGGAAATTGCCTTGCGGATCGACCGCCTCCACCGAGATGACACCCTCGCCTTTTTCCACCGAGACGTCCGTGCTGAAATCGGTGCTCTCGACGCGTCGCAATGCCCACTGCGCCGTCTGGGTCCAGAACTGGCGGTAATGGTCCCAGCCGAGCCAGTTGTTGGCCCACTTGGCCCGCGCGTCCGAGGTAAACGCGACCGCGCGACCCAAACCGTATTGCCAGTGGGCCAGCAACGGGTCGCCCTTGTCGGTGACCAGCGGGATTTCCGCGCGCGCCTTTGGTGTCGTGGCCACATAACCGCGGAGCATCGGGTACGAGTCGCCCGCGATGCCACGGGTCAATTCGCTGCCCGCGACCTGGCGCGGCTTGAACGGCTCCTCGTAGATGGCCGATTTCAAGATGACCGCCGCCTCCTTCAAAAAGATTTGTGGCAGCTGGTTGGGCGAGCGAACGTCATAGAAACGGCCTTTGCCGGTCTCGGAAATCTGCTGCATCGTCTCGGGCATCACATGCCCGCCGATCATCACCGTGCTGACCGTGATCCGGTCGCCCACGATGGCCTTCATCAACTCCGCGCTCGGGGCGCCGGGATCGCCGTCGCTAAACACCACCATGTGCTTGATGCTCGATTTCGATTTCTTCAGGCCGTCATGGGCCATTTCCATGACATGCTGGAAATTGGGCATGTCTCCCGGGTTCATCCCGGCGATCATCCGGCCAATCGGCTTCTTGTCCTTGACTTGTTGCAACTCGAAGAGCCAGCGGTCCGAGCCATCCCAAAGCACCAGCCCCATCTCGTCCTGCGGCCCGAGCGCCTCGAGCGCGGCGAAGGCAATGTCCCTCGCCCATTGGTTGCCGTTGGGATATTCCGTGGCGTGACAGACGATCACCAGGGCGCCGCTCGGCAACACTTTTTTGCTGCTCAACTCCATCTCGACCGGCAATGTCGATTCGAGAGGCGTTCCGCGATAACCGCCGGCCGCGTATGCCTGGTCGCCGCCGATGCAGACCAGGCCAACGCCAAAATCACGCACAGCGCTCTCGATCAGCTTCATCATCGTGTCGCCGAGATCACCCGCCGCGACGTTGCTGAGAAAAATCGCGTCGTAACTCTGCATTTCCGGCAGGGAGCCGGGAAAACCGCCCATGTCCACCAGGTTCACATCAAGGTTTGCCGACTTGAGCACCGAGGCGAGCTTGTCGTCCTGGTCCTTTTGCGTGGAGACGATTAGCACGCGCGGATCACCTTTCACGCTGGTGAAACCAGTCGCGCGATTGTTTTGCGGAACAAGGTCGCCTGGCGCGTCAAGCTGGACATCGTAATTATAAAAGCCTGGATCGGTGAGCGTCTGCGGGAACGAGAAAAGATTTTTCCCCGCCTCGAGATGGACTTTCTGCTCGCCGAGCAGTTGATCCTTGCGGTAAAGGCGGACCGTCCCCTCTTGCGCCTTGTCCGCCTGCGCGAAGATCTTCACCTCGAAAGTTTGACCCTTCTTGAGCTGGCTGGGCATCGTGACCTTCTGGATCGAGACGTCGTTGCCGCGCGCAACCCCGAGCGGCACCACATCAATCGAAACGCCCAGCGGCTTCGCAGCCATCACAGCGGCCATGGTGTCGCCGAGGTTTTCATTGCCGTCGGTGAGCAAGACCAGACGCTTCTGGCCATTTTCAGGGAAGGCGGCGGTGCCAAGGCGGATGGCGCCGGCGATGTCGGTTCGCTCGGTGCCGACCACGGCTTGGATTTTTTGGAGATCAAGGGCGGGGTTGGCGGACGACTCGATGCTGGCGCTCGTGCCGAAAACGAGCGCGCCCGCGCGATCAATGGTCTTTTTCTTCGCCGCGAGCTTGTTCACGAAGGCGCGCGCGGCCTCTTGTTGCGGGGAGGGAACGCTGTCCGAGCGGTCCAGCACAAAAAAGACGTTCATTCCCTCAAGCGGCCGCATCCATTGCAGCCCGGCCAGCGCCAGCAACAGCAGCGTGACAATGGTCATGCGCAGGAACAGGGAGACCGTGCGACGCCACGGGCTAATCTGCACATCGGTCCGCCACGCCAGCCAAAGGGTCCATGGCACGGCGAGCGCCGCGGCCATGAGCCACCAAGGGTTGGTGAAGTGGAAGTTCATTCAGAACGGGGCGACCAGGCCAGTAGCCGGTTGTTTTGGACGCGGAAAATCATAGCTTCGCCGGAGATGGGGCTGGCGTTACTTCCGCAAGGGGATGGCTGGCGATGAACTTCAACACGCGATGATTGAGCGCGTCCGCCACGTACAGGTTGCCATGGGAATCAAGGGCAATGGCCCACGGGTTGTTCATCTGGTTGGGCGCCGCGCCCGCCTCGCCGAGCACTTCGATCAAATGATCGTCCTTGTCGAACACCTGCACGCGGCTGTTTCCAAATTCGCATACATACTGGCGGCCTTGTTTGTCCACGCGCACGTCATACGGGTAACTGAACTCTCCCGGTGCGCTGCCCGCGTGGCCATAGGCGCGGATAAATTTTCCCTCGGGCGTGAAGACCTGCACACGATGGTTGCACGAGTCGGCGACATACAAACGCCCTTGCGTGTCCAGCCCAATGCCCTCCGCGCGATTAAACTCGCCGGGACCATTGCCAGGTTTTCCAATCTCGCCGAGGAATTTGGCGCCTTGCGCCGAGAAACGGTTCACGCGCTCGGCCCGGCCGTACTCGCTCACGTAGGTGTCTCCCTGTCGATTGATCGCCACGGACCGAGGAAAAGCAAGTTGCCCGGCATTGGTTCCGTCCACGCCCCATTGAGTGACGAGCTTGCCCTCGGGTGTGAAGTGGTTCACGCGCGAGTAGTGTGGCTCGACCACCACGATGTTTTCCTTCTCGTCGAGACACATTCCCTTTGGCTTGCCCTTGTCAGTCTGCGGCATCTGCCAAAAACTGATGAAGACGCCGTCCGGGGAGAATTTTTGCACGCGGCCCGTGATGTCCACCGCGTAAAGATTGTCCTGCGCGTCCACCGCCACGGAGCGCGGCTTGTTGAACTGGCCAAGGCCGGTGCCGCGTGCGCCAATGACTCTCACCCGGCTAAAGATTTTGCTCTCGATGCGCATTTCGCCCGGGGGCGGGGCGCAACCGGCGAGGGGCCATAATGCCAGCGCACCCAAGGCCAGCGCGGCGGCCGGGCGTGTTTTCGCCGCGGGAATCAAAACGCGGGCCGCGAAACGCAACAATTGCCAGGCCAGCCACGGCAACGTGGCGAGCAAAAGCAAGAGGAGGCAGAGGGCGTTCACTTGTGCGTTGTGGCCGTAGTGTAGGAGATTAAACACGCGCAACGCCAGCGTTTCCCCGCCGGGCGGGACGATCAGGATCAATGTCTCCACGTCCCACAGGCAAAGCAGGTAGGTCAAATACCACGCGGCGGCGGCTCGGGGCGCCACCTGGGGCCAGTTCACATGGCGCAGCAACTCCCAGCCGCTGGCGCCGTTCAATCGGGCGTCGTCCGTCAAGTCTCGGTCCACAGTGCGTAGCGCGTGGGTCACCACGTTCCATCCCACCGCCAGGTAGCGGAGACTAAAGGCGAGGAGGACAATGCCGGCGCTTTGGTAGAAAAGACCGAAAGCCGGACGGTTCATCACGAAAATCAATCCGATTCCCAGCAAGACACCCGGCCAAAGCAATGGCAGCCAGAGCAGCCCGCCGATCCTCCAGCGCCACCCGACGAAGGGCAGGACGGTGCAAACCGTGGCCGTGACCGTCGCGTAAGCGAGCGTCCAAAACACCGCGGTGTGGCCGGCGGCGAAAGCGGCGGGAAACTCCAGCCAGGTGCGCGAGCGCATGGCCAGATTGGACAATGGCAGGGCAACGGAGAATCCCGCCAAAACCAGCCCGGCAGCCCCGCCGATTCGTCGCCAGGTGGAACCGAGCTGCTGACGCAGCAGGGCGGCAGGCGGCGGGCCGTCCAAGCCCGGCCAGGCCACCCCGCGACGATAAGACCAAAGCAGCAGCAGGAGCGGCGCGAGCACCAGCGGCCAGCTCAGGCGCGCGGCGCCGGCGTTGTCGAAGGTGGTGTTGAACTGAACCCAAAGCTCGGCGGGATAAACCTTGGTTTGCAAGATGGCCGGAACCGCGAAATGATTCAGGGTAAGGACGAAGGTCACGACCGCCGCAAGCGCCACCACCGGGCTGACCACCGGCCAAAGAAGATCATTGAGGAGACGCCAGCCGGTCAGGGCTGGATCACACTCCAGTTGGCTGACCTGGACGCGATTCCAAGCCGCCGCGACCATGAGAAACGTGATTGGCCAATGAAGCAGCGCGAGAATCCAGATTGTGCCGCCGAGCGAATAGATGTCCAGCGGCAGCCATTTATGCCACACGCCGGTGTAACCGAGAAGGTCGAGCCAGCAATTCGTGGCCAGGAACGGCGGCACCATGAGCGCGGACAACGCCACGAGCCAGCCGGCAGCGCGACCGCGCGCATCCTGAGTCGCGAACCAGAGCGCCGCCAGAAATCCGCCGCCCACAGCGAGAAACGTCGCCAGCGCGGAAACGAGCAGGCTGTTTTGGAGCAAGATCCAATTCACGCGCGATGATGAGCAGGGACATCAACCCAAATTCACGGCAAAGGCGTGACACGCGCCTTGGAGAATGACGAAAATCCAAATCCAAATGACGAGAGAAACCAAATGTGGAAGCTTAAAAGAATTAGCGTCCGGCCAAATCACTCTCGAGCTGGTTTGGGGTGGCGCTTGGTTATCCTCTTGCCATTCGTCGCTCGGTTTTTGTCATTCTGTTACGGCGTCACTCCGTCAAATCCTTCGGCAGACGCGACCGGGTTTCCATGCTCTTGATAATTGGAGTGGCGCGGGCGATGGCATTGTTCTCGGTTTGACCCGGGAAGGTCGCCATCGTTATGCGCACACACGCGTACGGCTCGCCGTTGCGGTCGTGCAGGGGCAGGGTTACCACGACACTCTTCGAGGTTTTTCCGTAAGCCAGGCCGTCTTTCTGGATCACTTCCTCCTCCACCGTGCCGCCGGCCGTGCCAAGATCCTCCGGCTTGTCCGCGGCCACGACGTGCAACTCCTGGCGCCGCTCGGTTTTCGCGTAAATTCGCAGCCCGAGCAGCCTCGGGTAGCGGCGGAGTGTGTCGCGCACCAGGACTGTCGCAAGAGTCTCGATCGGTTTGTAAACGATCTTCGCGTCCACGAAGTAGCTCACCGCGTCTGACTTGGTCCAAAACCCGATTTTACCCCGCATGAACGAGCTGTCCGTCATCATTGGCATCG
Organism: uncultured Verrucomicrobiota bacterium; assembly: GCA_964566745.1. GTDB lineage: Bacteria > Verrucomicrobiota > Verrucomicrobiia > Limisphaerales > CAZMLP01 > CAZMLP01. The sequence goes on from CAZMLP010001060.1 coordinate 5,926, forward strand.
CCTCCTTGCCATTCAGAAACACGTGAATTTGGTTGCCTTTGCACTCCACGCTCATTTCTTGCCAGGTGTTTCCCGGAATCTCGATCTTTGGTCCGATAGGGTCGGACCGGACACCATCAACGAATTTATAAAAACGGAAGGTGTTGCCCATCGAACTGGCGCGGACAACGTAATAATTTTTCTCGTCTTGGTAACGGAACACGATGCCCGCCATTTGCTCGACTGTGCCGGCGACGGTTTTGAAACGCGTCGTCAGGGTGAAGTCCTCATACACATCCTCGTCAAAGACGAGCACCGGAAAATGCTCGTCAACCGGGTCGCGAGCGAGTTGCGCGAGCACCGGCCGCTTGGTCACGGACGGGGCGTTGGGCGAGAGCGGCGGGAGTGTCGGCGGAACATCCTCGAGAATGATCTTCCAGTCGCCCGGTTTGCCCCGGCCGGTGACGGTGCTGTGAAAGCCGGGCGGGGGCTGGTTCGGCTCGAACTTGGAAAAATCGAAAAAACGCTCCGCGCCAAAAAGGGGCGTCGTCAACAATAGCGCGGATAACAAGGATAAAGCCAATCGCATCGCGCCGGAGACTAGCAAAGTCCCGTCGCGGGACAAGCGTTTGTCATGTATCCTTGGACCGGACCGACCGGCCTCCGCTCAAAGAGAAATCAGGCCCGCGCCGCGCGCAAATCCGCCGCGAGCCGGTTGGGATCGGCCCCGAAGTAATAGCGGGCCGTCAGCCAAAAATCGGACATCGTGGTGCGCCAGGCGCCGCGCCGCTCGAACCGTCGCGCGGAGGAAACCACCGCCGGACGCAGCGTGACCACGCGCCCGTGGCGCGCCAATCGGCGGGAAAAATCCAGGTCCTCGAAAAGATCGATGTCCCGGTAGCCGCCCATTTCTTGGAACACTTTTCGGCGCGCGAAAATCGCCTGGTCGCCAAGGTGCCAGCCAATCAGGCGATTACGCCAATCAGCCATCCGGCAGGTTAACTTCAGGGCCGGGAGGCGACTGCCAAACCGCCGGTAGAAACCGCCCCCGACGACGTGATCGTCTTGAAGAGTAAGGGCGACCGCTTGCAAGGCCGTGGGGGAAAGCTCAGTGTCCGCGTGAAGGAAAACCACCGCGCCACCACGGGCTTGGGCCGCGCCGAGGTTCATTTGGGCCGCCCGCTGGGAGCGGTCGCTCTTGATGACTCGCGCGCCCGCAGCGCGGGCGATTTCCACGGAGCGATCCGTGCTGCCGCCGTCCACCACGATCACTTCCCGGGGATACGGATTGGCCGCCAAGCGTTCCAAAGTGGTCTCCAGAACACGCGCCTCATTGAGAACTGGAATGACAACGGAGATCATCTCACTGGCGGCAAGGTAGATAGTCATACGACTTAAGGCACGTAAAAACACACCTCAGGAAATTCTCGCCGCCCATGCTAATCCGCGGCGCCCTGACCCGACAATATACACTCATAATGGCAAAAAAGGGTGAGGTTTTTTTAGGAATGGTCCCTTTCCCAAGGACGAGAATAAAGGAAGGCAACCGGATGATAGTGGGATTGAATGACTTTCGCAGGGATGAAAAGGCATCTCGCGGGCAAAACTTTTTTCCATTCCCCGCCTAGAAACTGTCTATCAATGGGACATGGGGGAGACGCGTTGAGTGTGGCGCCGATCAACAAACGATCCTCGGCAACCGTCCTGAAAACGGGAAAACAGCAGCATCCTCAGAACGTTGCCGAGGTCACTTGCCGCTGTTCGCCTGTATTGGATCACCAAAAGTCCTTCTGTAGGAAGGGAATAACAGATCGAACCGACTGGTGGCGAATCGCTCGGCGTAATCCTCTCCCCGGCTGGCGCCAAGGTGCTTCTGGTGCGTCCGGTCATGGTGATGGCCAAGCTCGTGCATAAACACGTGGAGCAACATAAAAGCGCGTGCTTGGGATTCGGTGAACCGGCACGTCACGGCTTCCTTACACCGGTCATGTGAAACTCCCAGACGAGAAAAGATTGTTTCGTGCGCATCGAAATAGTCTATGGAAAGATCGACCCATAAGTCTTCCCGCCACGCATTGAGAAAAATCGCGCCCGTCTTCTCGCGATGGTAAAACTGGTATGCCCCATCCCAATCTTCAGCAGGAGCAGCCAAGACGATCCGCTCCAGCCTTTGAGACAGGCGAGGGAAATCAGGGATCAGATCCACGAAGGCTTGGAGGTCCCGCTTGGTGAGGACATGACGAAATCCCTTGCCGGGCGACTCCCGGTCAAGGACGTAACCCTGCAGCACTGTCGGGAGGTGACGATTCTTCCGCTGTACGCGCCCATCTTTTACCTTGGTCGCCGTGCGCCGGTTGAATGACGTTCGCATAAAGTCCCGCGCCTCTGCGTCTCAGCTTTGGTCGCCGCGCGGAACCTCCGACGCTCAAAACTTCCCGCAGCACTGCTTGTACTTTTTGCCGCTGCCACATGGGCACGGGTCGTTCCGGCCCACCTTGGGGCCGGAGCGCGCCGGTTTGGCCTTGGACATGGCGGAGGTTGCCTCCGTGACCATGTTGCTCGCGCTGGGATCGCTCGGGGCGCTTGGCGCGGGGGCCGGGGCCTCAAAAGCCGGGGGCGCCTGGTGCACGGTGCGTTGCGGCAGGTTCCGCAAAAATTGCTCGAAGGCCATGAGACTTGACGCGCTGCGGAAGATGTTGTGGCAAATCTCGGTCTTGATATTGACCATCAACTCGTCAAACACCTTGAATGCCTCCGCCTTGTATTCGACCAGCGGGTCGCGCTGGCCGTAAGCGCGAAGGCCAATGCTGTTGCGCAACGAGTCCATCCCGTACAGGTGCTCCTGCCAAAGCTGGTCGATCGCGCTGAGAATCGTGTAACGCTCCACCGCCCGCAACGCGTCCGGTTGCTCGAAGCTCACCTTCAACTCGTATGCCTTCCGCACCGCCTCCGCGATGAACAGCACCGTCGCGAACTGCGCCGCGCTCATGCCGTCGAACATCGATCCCGGCACCGGCATTTCCGTGCCCGAGTTGGCCGCCTTGAGGATTTCCTCCTCGGGCATCCCCAGGGGAAAGTTCAAATTCACCCAGTCCGCCAGCGGCCGCAATTGCCACTCGCCGGTGTCCTGGTCGGCCGAGGTGTGCGCCTCGACCTTCTGGACCACGACCTCCTCCATGATGTCCATCAGCCGGTCGCGCACATCCTCCGCGTTGATGATCTCATTGCGGAAACCGTAGATGACGTCCCGCTGCTTGTTCATCACGTCGTCATATTCCAGAATGCGCTTGCGCGACTGGAAATTGTGCTGCTCCACGCGTTTTTGCGCCGTTTGAATGGAGCGGTTCAGGAGCGGATGCTCCAATTCCTGCCCTTCCTCCAGTCCGACCCGCTCCATCACTTTCACAATGCGGTCGGAGCCGAAGAGACGCATCAAATCATCCTCCAGCGCGATGAAGAAGTGCGAGGAACCGGGGTCGCCCTGCCGCGCGCAACGGCCGCGCAACTGGCGGTCAATACGGCGGGACTCGTGGCGCTCCGTGCCGATCACATGCAACCCGCCCAATTCCGCGACGCCCGGCCCCAGCTTGATGTCGGTGCCGCGGCCCGCCATGTTTGTGGCGATGGTCACCCCGCCGCGCTGGCCCGCGCGAGCAACGATTTCCGCCTCTTGCTGATGATATTTGGCGTTCAGCACCGAGTGGACAATGCCGGCCTTCTTCAACATGCGGGACAGAAACTCGCTGACCTCGACCGAAATGGTGCCGACCAGAATGGGCCGGCCTTTCGCGTGAACCTCTTGAATCTCGCGCATCACCGCGTCGAATTTCTCGCGGCGCGTTTTGTAAACCGTGTCGTGCCGGTCCGCCCGGGCGATGGGCCGGTTCGTGGGAATCACCAGCACGCCCAGCTTGTAAATGTCGAGGAACTCGCCCGCCTCGGTCTCGGCGGTGCCGGTCATGCCCGCCAGCTTGCGATACAAGCGGAAGTAGTTCTGGATCGTAATTGTCGCCAGTGTTTGCGTCTCGCGCTCGATCTCCACACCCTCCTTGGCCTCGACCGCCTGGTGCAACCCGTCACTCCAACGGCGGCCGCTCATCAAACGGCCGGTGTTCTCGTCCACGATAATGACCTTGTTTTCCTGGACGACGTATTGGACATCTTTTTGATAGAGGCAGTACGCCTTTAGCAATTGCGAGATGCAGTGGATTTTCTGCGCCTTGGCCTCGAATTCCCCTTGCGCCTTGGTTTTTAGTTCCATGCGCTTGCGGGCGTCTTTTTCCGGGCCGGCGTCGATCTCGTGGAAAATGGTGGTCAAGTCCGGCAGCATGAAAGCGTCGGGATCCTGCGGGCTGAGGAAAGCGCGGCCCTTCTCGGTGAGGTCGGCCTCGTGGCTCTTTTCCTCCATCGCGAAGAACAACTCCTCCTTCTGCGCGTACAACTCTTTCTTGGACTGGTCGAGATGCAGGTCCATCTCGGCCGTCTGCAACATTTTGATGTTCTCCGGATCCTCCAGCAGGCTTAGCAAGCCTTCCGAGCGGGGGTTGCCCAGCTTGACTTTGTAAAGCAACAAGCCGATTTCGCGGCGCAATTCCTCGCTGTCCTTGGGCGCGCTCGCGGGATTTCCGTCGGTCCCCTTCAGTTTTGCCACGAGTTCCCGCGCCTCGTTGACGTAGCGATTCGTCAATTTTTGCTGGGCGTGGACGATTCCTTCCACCGCCGGCTTGTGGACCGAGTACATCTGGTTGTCGTGCCCGACCACCGCCGGCCCGCTGATGATCAGCGGCGTGCGCGCCTCGTCGATCAGGATAGAGTCCACCTCGTCCACAATCGCAAAGTAGTGTCCGCGCTGTACTTGGTCCTCCCGGCGCGTGGCCATGCCGTTATCACGCAGATAATCAAAACCGAACTCGGCGTTCGTCCCGTACGTGATGTCGCAATGGTATTGCGCGCGCCGCTCGGAAGGGGATTGATCGTGAAGGATGCAACCAACCGTCAGACCCAAAAACTTGTACACCGCGCCCATCCACTCGCTGTCGCGCGCGGCGAGGTAGTCATTCACCGTCACCACATGCACACCCCGGCCGCTGAGCGCGTTCAAGTACACCGGCAGCGTTCCCACGAGGGTTTTACCCTCGCCAGTGGCCATTTCCGCGATTCGCCCGTTGTGCAAAGCCCAACCGCCAATCAGCTGGACATCGAACGGCACCATTTCCCAGCGGAGGGGATGGCCGCGAACGATCACATCCTGCCCGCACAGCCGGCGGCAGGCGTTTTTTACCACCGCAAATGCCTCCGGCAGAATCTCTTGCAACCGGGTCGCCAGCGTGTCATTGTCGGCGATCTGGGAAAGCTCACCTTTCCAGTCCGCCGTTTTTTGGCGCAATGCTTCAACTGATAATGATTGGAAAGAGGTCTCCAGCTCGTTGATTTTGGCAATCAACGGCCGCAGTTTCTTGATCTCACGGTCGTTTTTCGAGCCAATGAGCTTCTTGAGAATGGCGCCTATCATGTGCTTCCAGACAAAATAATCGGCAGACGCTAAGCTAGGAGGGAGGGGGCGTCAAAGCATGTTTTCATGCGATTTTTCGGGCCTGATTCGGGTCTTTTTGGCGGTTTTTTGAGCGTCGGGAGGGCGCAAAATTAGGAGACAGGTCGATAGTCGTCATGATCTTAGTCTGTCTCGGTCGCGAGTTGTTCAATGGTGTGCTTGGCCCCTTTCTGCTTGTTGCATCCGGTTGTCTTCTTAGTAAGCTGGCCGGGTGACATTTGCGAACAAAACGCGGTTGGGCGTGCTGGGGTCCGGCAAGGGATCCAACTTTGTGGCCATTGCCGAGGCGTGTGCCGCCGGAACCATCCCGTGCGAAGTGGCGTTGGTGCTGAGCGACGTCGCCGAGGCGGGCATTTTGGCGCGCGCCAAAGAGCGCGGGGTGCCGGCCCAGTATCTCGCGCCGGGCAAATTTCGCACCAAACTCGATGAAACCGCTGAGGCCGCCTACATCGCCGCGTTGCGGGAGGCGCGTGTGGAATGGATCGTCCTGGCCGGATTCATGCGAATTCTCAAGGGCGAGTTTCTACAAGCGTTCGCCCCTCGGGTGGTGAACATCCACCCCTCGTTGCTCCCGTCTTTTCCAGGGCTGGAGGCGTGGAAACAGGCGCTGGATTATGGAGTAAAGGTGACCGGCTGCACCGTGCATTTGGTGGATCAAGGGATCGATACAGGACCGATCCTGGCGCAACAGACGGTGCCGGTGCTGGATACGGACACCACCGCGACATTGCACGAGCGCATTCAGGTGGCCGAGCGCGAGCTTTATCCCCGGACGGTGGGCGCTTTGGCGCGCGGAGAGATCACCATCCAAGGGAGACTTGCCCGGAGGAAGGGGTGAGCCGCCGTGAAAAAGGCGAAGAAAAAGATAGCCAGACCGCGCCGACGATGGCACATAAACCCCCTCACGCGGGTCAAAACCTCCGCGAAACAGTATTCACGCCCGGGCGCAAAGCGCGCGGAACGCGGAATTGAGCATGGCGAATAAACCAGTTTTGCGCCTCGGGTTGCCCAAAGGCAGCCTGCAGGACGCCACGATTGAAAAGATGGCGAAGGCGGGATTCAACGTCTCCGTCAGCAGCCGCTCGTACGTCCCCTACGTGGATGATGACGAGTTGGAGATTCGGCTCATTCGCGCCCAGGAGATTAGCCGTTACGTGGAGCAGGGGTTTCTCGATTGCGGTATCACCGGGCACGACTGGATAGTGGAGAACGGCTCGAAGGTTCACGAGGTGGGCGAGTTTATTTTCAGCAAGGTGAGCCGGCAGCCGACCCGTTGGGTTTTGGCGGTGCCTGAGGATTCGCCCATCAAGTCCGCGAAAGATTTGCAGGGCAAGCGCGTTGCCACCGAGGTAGTCCGCCTGACCCGCCAGTATTTGCGCAAGCACAAGGTCAAGGCCGAGGTGGAATTCTCGTGGGGCGCCACCGAGGTGAAAGCGCACGAGTTGGTGGACGCGATTGTGGAGGTGACCGAGACCGGCTCCTCGCTCCGCGCCAACAAACTGCGGATTGTGGACACTTTGCTGGTCTCCACTCCTCGCCTCGTCGCCAATCACACCGCGTGGAAAGATTCCTGGAAGCGTCAGAAGATCGAGACGCTTGCGTTGTTGCTCCGCGGCGCCTTGGAGGCGGAGGCAAAAGTGGGTCTGAAGATGAATATCAGCGAGGACAGGCTCGCCTCCCTGCTCAAGGCCCTGCCCGCGCTCCGCAATCCGACCATCGCCAACTTGAGTTTGAAGGGATGGGTGGCAGTGGAAACAATCATTGACGAACACGTTGTTCGTGAGTTAATCCCGAAACTGAAAGCAGCTGGCGCCGAGGGGATTATCGAGTACCCCTTGAACAAAGTGGTCTATTAAGCGCCCGCAAAAGTATCCTATGGGTTCATTAAAGAAACGCCGAAAAGCCAAGATCAACAAGCACAAACGCCGAAAGGCTTTGCGGGCCAACCGCCACAAGAAGCGCACTTGGCAGAAATAGTTGCGGCGTTCGCCTCGCCGATTTAGGTTGTGATCGCGCAGTCCCGTTCGCGGGACTGCGCTATTTTCACTTGCGAACGTCCGTCATGAAACATTGTCGCCCGGGGACCGGGATTCTGATCGTCACGGCGGCTTTGCTGACGGGATGCGCCTCCTCGTCGCGGCCGGTCTTCGGCGAGATACGCACCGCCAAAGGAGCCACTCCGCCATACGTCTCCCGCGACGAGGGCGTGCTGGCGGATGAATATGAGGCCGATCTCGAGCAGCGGGTCCAGGCCGAGGCAAAATTCGCCGCCGGGGTTCTCCAGGAACTGAACGAGGAGCCAGACAAGGCGCTGAAGTCTTTCGCGGAGTCAGTGCTGGCGGATCCGGATCACCAGGAGTTGGCGGTGGAAGTGGCGCGGCGATATTTGCGCGAAAAGCAGCCCCAAAAGGCCATCGAGGTGCTGGCGCGCGCGGCCCGATCCCCGGACGCGGCAGGCCAGGTTCACACCCTGCTTGGCGTCGCCTACGGAGAGGCTGGCAGTCGCTCCCAGGCGATTCGCGAGTATCGCGCCGCCATCAAGAAGACCCCGCTGGATATTTTTCCATACCGCGGTCTCGCTGATCTGTATTTGAAGGAGAAGCGTCCGAAAGAGGCTGTGGCTGTAATGGAAGAGGCTGCGGGCCAATCCAAAGCGGACGCGGCTTTCCTGATCGGGCTGTGCGAAGGCTTGGCGGAGTGCGTCAAATTCCCGTCGCCGGATTTGGCGCGGACCAAGGATCTGGCGATCAAGATGGTGGATCGCGCCCGCAAGGCGGTGGCGTCCGACCCGACTGGCCTCCAACACGTCGCGGAGCTGTACGAGGCGTTTGAAAAATACACCCAGGCGGAGGAAATTTACCTCGATCTCCTCAAGCGCTTCCCGGTGGCCGGAGTGTTGCGTGGAAAGCTCACCGGGCTTTATTTGCGGAGCGGGAACAAGGACCGTGCCCGCGACCAACTCGAGTCCATCGCGCGGGACAACCCCGCAAATCCCAACGCGCATTATCTGCTGGGCAGCCTGTGGGTGGAGGAAAAGAAGTATGACCAGGCGGCGGAGGAGTTCGAGCGGGCGCTGAAATTGCGCCCCGACATGGAGGAGGTTTACTACGATTTGGCCGGGGTCCGGTTGGCGCTAAATCATCCCGAGCAGGCTCTTGAAGTGATGTCGCGGGCACGGGTGCAATTCGATAAAAAATTTCTGACCGAGTTCTACAGCGGTTTGGCCGCCGCGCGTCTCAAACGTTATGACGACGCGCTCAAATATTTTCACGAGGCGGAGGCAACGGCAAAGGCCAGCGAACCGGCGCGACTGACCCACCTTTTCTATTTTCAGGTGGGCTCGTTGCTGGAGCGAAAGGGAGACTGGGAGGAGGCCGAGAAGTATATCCAGAAGAGCCTGGAGATCTCCCCCTCGTTTGCGGAAGGGTTGAACTATTTGGGTTACATGTGGGCGGACAAGGGCGTGAAACTTTCGGAGGCGCGCAAACTGATCGAGAAGGCGCTGCAATTGGAGCCAAAAAACGCCGCGTACCTCGACAGCATGGGTTGGGTGCTTTTCAAATTGAAAATCCCGCGCGAGGCACTCTCGTTTCAGCTCAAAGCGGTGGAAAATTCCGAGGAGCCGGACGCCACCATCTTCGATCATTTGGGCGACATCTACGCCGCTCTCAAAGAGCAGCCCAAGGCGCGGGATGCATGGGAGAAATCCTTGAAACTCGAGGCGAGCGAGGAAGTAAAAAAGAAACTCGACGCGGCCAAGTGAGGCTCGCGCCAACTGCCGTTAAGGCGCAGATACCGGCCAACTGAGTAAAATTCCGGTCAAATGGTCCAATCCTTGCCTGCAAAGGCAGCCAGTGAACAACCATTAACCACCGATTTCAACAACCCGCGCCGTTATGGCCTTTCAATTCAAGAAACACTACACCCGCGAGGAGGCACAAAGTCTGCTGCCTCAACTGCGCCGATGGCTTCAGCGCCTGGCTTTGTTGCGCGGCGTGCTCGGTGGCGAGGACTCGCGTATGAAGTCGTTGCTGGCGGCCGGGGCGGACGTCGGAGGTGACCGTGTTAATGAGCGGTTGCGCGGGCTGGTGGAAGTGCGAGAGTTGTTGCAAGAGTTCGAGTCCCGCGAAATTCAAATCAAAGATTTGGATCGCGGGCTGGTCGATTTCCCGGCCGTGATTGGCGGGCGGGAAGTGTTCCTCTGCTGGGAGCGTGATGAGGATGTGATCGAGTATTGGCATGATTTGGACGCGGGCTACGCGGGGCGGGAACGTTT
>CAZMLP010001061.1:0-1814 GCA_964566745.1 uncultured Verrucomicrobiota bacterium
GCCTGGGAAGTCCACGGGTCGTCCCCGTAACTGATGGCGTGGCCGAGATTGGCCTCGGCCAGGGCGGCCCAGGCCTCGGGGCAGATGCCCGCGTAATTGTCACTGGCGAAGTGTCGCCGATTGCTGCTCGAATTCGTCATGGCGGCGGAAAGATGAACCAAGGCGGCTGTTGTGGCGAGTTTTTAGGAGACCGCCTACTCAAACGTGTTGGACAAACGGCCCTCGGCAAAATCCAAGTCTCGCTGGATGCGTCGCAGCACCGCGTCGTTAATCACCTGCTCGTTGCGTAGTTGGAGAATCACTTGCCGTTCGATGGTCAGGGTCTCGCGCAAAAGGCCCTCGTAATCCCCGCGATGAACTCGATGCCGCGCCGTCTCCCCGCTGATTTCATTCATTTCAAGCTGGCGAATCCGGTCCTCGTATTCGAGCCGCAGTCGGGTTAATGCCTCTGTCTCGGCGGCGGCTTCCAGTTCGGAGAGACGGGCGAGGGCGGCTTGGTTTGCTTTGAGGCGCGCTTTGCGTTCCTCCCGCTCATGCTCCCCGTCGTCCACCACCCCCAGCCACCGGATCAACGGAGGCAAGGTGAACCCTTGAACCACAAGCGTCGCCAGGATCACGCTGAACGTCAGGAACAGGATCAAGTCGCGTCCCGGAAACGGCGAGCCGTCCGGCATGGTCAACGGCAGCGCCATTGCCGCCGCCAGCGAGACCACCCCGCGCATTCCCGTCCACGCCACGATGGCCACCCAGCGCCAGTTTGGCGCGGGATCACACTTGCGGATCATCGGGCTAACCCAGCGCGGAAGATACGTTCCCGGGAAAACCCAAAGGATGCGAATGAGAATTACCGCCGCGCAAACCACCGCCGCATGCCAGAGCAGCGTGCTCTTCGGCTCCCCGGCGAGGTTTTTCATCACTTCGGGCAACTGCAATCCGATCAGGATGAAAATCAGGCCGTTGAGCAGGAAGACGATCATTTCCCACACCGGCCAGGCTTGCAGGCGCAGGCGCGCGTTTAGGATCTCCGGCGAGCGCCAGCCCACGTAAATGCCCGTCGAGACCACCGCCAGAACGCCGGAGAGGCCCAATCGGTCCGCCGGCAAATAGGACGCGAACGGCGTCAAGAGCGAGATGGTGATTTGGACCGGGGGATCGTCCAGCCGCCTTTGAATCTGGGTTGCCAGCCAGCCCACCGCCAGCCCGATGGCCGTGCCGCCGGTGGCCGCGAGCAAAAATTTGCCGGACGCTTGCGAAAGCGAAAATGTCCCAGTGGTCATCGCCATGATGGCGAAGCGATAGGCGACCAGGGCCGTCGCGTCGTTCACGAGGCTTTCGCCCTCGATCACCGTCACGATGCGGCGAGGCACGCGCAGACGTTCGGTAATGGCCGTCGCGGCCACTGCGTCGGGCGGCGAGACAATCGCGCCGAGCACGAAACCCGCCGCCCACGGCAGGCCCATCAGCGCGTGCGCCACCCAGGCGACGAACACCGTGGTGAAGAGCACCAGCCCGATGGCCAGCAGCGCGATCGGCCGGGCGTTCGCGCGAAAGTCCCGCCACGAGGTGAAGAGCGCCGCCGGGTAAAGCAGCGGCGGCAGGAAGAAGAAGAACACCAGTTCGGGGTCCAGCCTGACTTTGGGCAAACCGGGCGCCAGCGCAAAACCCAGCCCGCCAAGCACCAGCAGAATGGGATACGGAATGTTGAGCTTGTGCGCCAGCAGCGCGAGCGCCGCCACCGCGACCATCAGCACCAGAACAATTTCGACCACGCCCATAGGACCGCGCGGAGTGTAAGGTCGCGCCCGGAAATTACC
>CAZMLP010001062.1:0-2677 GCA_964566745.1 uncultured Verrucomicrobiota bacterium
ATCCGCCAGCGCGGTTTCCTCCACTTCTGTTAGCGAGGCCTCTTGCGCGCGCAACCGGGCCACGGCGACGTGAAGGAACGGATCCTAGCAAACGGCGAAGCCTTTCGGGCAATCCTGGATTGATTCCTCAATGGTGGAACGGGGTGCGCCAACGGCGACGACGACCGCCCGTAAAGTTTCCGTCCAAGCGGGAAGCGCCTGGCCCTCCGCGAGCCGCACCGCGCCGAGGAGCGGTTTAACCGTCTCCCTGGAGAGACCTTCCCAAGCGAGCCTTTGAGCGAGGGCCTCGGGACTTTCCACGCTCAGGCGATTGCCCCAAATTCGCAACCGTTCCGCGCCGAGGCGGGCGTCATTCGGGGATTTCGCCGGGACGAACCGGCCTGAGAGGCGCTCGGCCAGTGTGCTGGCGCGGGCCGCAATGTCGGCCAAATCGGCGTCAGCAATCACGCTATGCGGCGCTCCCGGGAATTAATGCGAACCGGTGACGTAGTGGGAGGTGTCGTGCCCGCAACCGCAGTTTCCTTGCGGTGGCGGAGGGGGGACCAAGCCGCCGGCGACCTTGGCCAGGTCGGTCTCGCCCAGATTGCCCCCGTCCTCGCACAAAGGCGGCAGCACGAAAACGTTCTCCTCGATCTTCTCGACAAACCGGAGGTGGAGGCCGGGGGGAACTTCCATGCCACTTACTTCCCGGACGACTCCGATGGCGTCTTTCAGACAACGTTGGCGGAAGGCCTGGTCAACCGCGGCCAGACGATAGATTTTATGGAGGGTCTCCTGCCACTGCGTTTGATTTAATGACATAAAAGCGGTGGGACAAGGGGTCAAGACAGTGTGGTTTCCGCGTGATTGCAAGTATGGCGTCCGCTAAAATTGGCGCAGCCGGTGGCTCCGCCACCAGCGCCGCCCGCGACATCCCCCAGATCGCCGTCCGAAAGATCGCCGTCACTCGCGCGAAACGGTGGCAGGATAAACAGGGTTTCGACGGGTTTCTCGACAAAGCGGAATTTGATCCCCGGAGGCGGCTCCACACCGGTGATGTCCCGGACCACGCCGGACGGATCGCTCAGACAGCGTTGCCGGAACGCCTCGTCCGTCGCCGCGCGCCGGAAGATGGCCCGGAGGGTTTCCTGCCAATGCGGATCGGTGGGGTGCATGCGCTTGGTTGTTCGAAGGGCGGGCTTATTCCGGCAGGTCGGTCACACCCACGAGCATGCACGCGTGATAACCGAGCGCGGCGGCGCCTCCTGTGACGCGGGCCAGATCCGCGTCGCTCAATTCATCGCCCGCCGCTTGTCGTGGCGGCAGGACATAGGTGATTTCCTCGACCTGTTCGACAAAGCGAAAACGGGCCGCCGGGGGCATCTCCATGCCGCTCACCTCTTTCACCACGGCGCGCGGGTCGCTCAGGCATTTCTGCCGGAAATAAGCGTCAGCGGCGGAGCGTTGGTAAACGGTTTGCAGCGTCTTCTGCCAAGTTTGCAAAGTGAGATTCATTGGGGGAAAAATCAGAATCAAGAATCGCCAGGCAGGGAAAAATCATCCAGGAGCCGGGCGGGCCGGGGCTGCAAAATCCGGAGCCAATTTTGCGGAACGGAGTTCATTGGAATCTTATCGGCTATTCTCTCCCGAGAATGCAGTAATTGGCGCCGCAAGCGAGCAAAAACAGTGTTTTGCACCTGTGCCAGAAGAAGGCGGGAACGCTTTTCGGCTTGCGTTGTCCAATCTTCACGGGCCGTCTTCCTGACGGCAGATGCCAAAGATGTTTGCAGACGTTTCCAAGTTGCGGCTCACGCGCCGGGGTTTTTTCCGGGCGGCCGCCAGCGTGTCGGCGTTCTCGGCGTTGGACGCCTTTGCGATGGAGCCGACATGGTTGCGGGTCCGACATATCCGCTTGGCCAAGGGGAAACCGGCCCACCGGCTGGTTCACCTCACGGACATTCACCACAAAGGGGACGCGGCCTGGTTGAAACAAGTCATTCATCGCGTGAACGAGTTGAAGCCGGATTTTGTTTGCTTCACGGGCGACCTGATCGAGGAATCGGTTTGGCTGCCCGAGGCGCTGGAGATCATACAAGAGGTCAAGGCGCCGCTCTATGGCGTGCCGGGCAATCACGATTACTGGGCGCGCGCGGACTTTGGCGCAATGGACAAGGCGTTTCGAACCACCGGCGGACGCTGGCTCATGGACGAGGATATCCAGATTCGTGACGGACGATTGAACCTCGTCGGGGCGACATGCAAAAATCCGCCGCGTGCCGTTCCTCGCCCCGGATTCCAAAACATTCTTTTAATGCATTATCCGAACTGGGCAAACCAGGTGGGCCGGTACCAGTTCGATTTGGCTCTCGCGGGCCATTCCCACGGGGGCCAGGTGCGATTGCCTTTTGTCGGGTCGCTGATTGTTCCGGACGGAGTGGATGGATATGACCTTGGCATGTTCAAGACACCGGTGGGTCCGATGTACGTCAATCCCGGCATCGGGTATTTCCATTTGAACGTCCGTTTCAACTGTCGCCCGGAACTGACCGTGTTCGAGATTTGACCCAAGTGCGGTCAACTCGTTAAGAGTGGGCATGCTTTTGTTCCGGGAAAAGATTCCGGCGGACTGGCTGCCAAAGGTGCTGGCGAACCTGCCGGCGGTGCTGGTGGACCACGCGCATCTCGAGCGCAAGGCCGC
>CAZMLP010001063.1:0-2854 GCA_964566745.1 uncultured Verrucomicrobiota bacterium
AAAGAAAGTATTGCTGGTAGGTTCCCTCGGGCTGCGCCGACTTCAGAAATTGGAACGCGATCTCAAACGCCTTCGTGTTTTTCTCCTTCGCCAGCGCGAGCACCAGACAGCCGATGGCTGTGCGCGCGGCGTTTGGCGCCACAGCCGAGGTGTAACCGAGGCCGCCTTCCGAAGTTTGCATCTTCAACATGTACTTGATCCCGTTCTGGATCGCCTCCTCGGGCACGGAAATGCCGGCGTTTCTCGCGGCGAACAGTGCCACCATCTGCGCGCCGCTCACCGTCGTGTCCGAGTCCGTGCTCTCGGGCGAGTAACGCCAGGCCTTCGCGGGGTTGTGCCCCTGGGAATCCACAATCAATCGCACGGCCTTCTCCAGTGCCGGTCCCAGTCGCGGATCGCTCACCATGCCATACGACTCCGCCAAACACAGCGTGCCGAAACCGTGATTATACATCGACTTGCCGATGTATCCGGTCTGCTTGTTCTGATTTTTGAGCAAGTAATCCAGCCCGCGCCGGATTTGCTGGCCATAGGGTCCAAAATTCGGGTCATCCCCGTGCGCCAGCATGGCCACCACGCTCAAGCCGACCACCGCCGGCTCCTTCCCGTAGAGGCTGTCCTGAAACGATCCGTCGGGGGCCTGGTTTTTGGCCAGATACTGCAAGCCTTTGATATAGATGCGTTCCACAGCCGCCGGGGCCGAGTCACCGCCAAGAAACAACTCCTGCGCCATGCCCCAAGCACCGCAATTGATAACCAGCGCCAGGGCCACCAATCGCGAAATGGCCGGCCCGCCGACAAAAATTTTGGAAACAAAGCCCATTTCAGTTCTTCTGTTTCTCCAGCGCGTTGAAATAATTTTCCAGCGCCTCGCGGAATTCCGACGGCACGGCTCCGCTCACGCCGGTCGCCCGGCTGACGCTCCGGCTCTCGTTCGCGCGGCCCGCAACATCCCCTGTGGGAGCCTGCCCGGCCCGGTCCGTGGAGCCGCCAGCCGTGTTCATACCGGGTGAACTGCCGGGGGACATGCCGGGATTCGTCCCCTGCTGCTGGGACATCATTTGCATCATGAACGCCATTTCCTCGGCGGTGGCCGACTGCTGGCCGCTCTGGCTTTTGTTCCGCTGCGCCTGCTCGTTGAGGATATTGATCAAATCCGTCAGCGTCTCAATCGACTGCGTGTGCGTCTGGCGCGTGACATCGTCCGTGCGCGGCTGGCTCAGCAGCGACTCCGCCTTGCTCATTGACTCGAAACCCTTCTGCATTAACCCGCCCAGCTCCGCCGTCGGGTTTTCCTCCTGCGCGTCGCGCATGGAGAACAGCAATCTCTGCTGCGCCGCCGCGAGCGCCCGCGCGCTCCCCTTGTAATCCGGCGTGGCCGCTTTCTGTTTCTCCAGCTGGCGCGTCCGCTCGCGCACGTTCACCTGGCCCTCGCGCATTCGCAGGAACGCCATCAATTGATTCAGCATCTGCTCCCCTTGCGAGCCGTTGCCCTGGCCTTGCTGGTTGCTCTTTTGGCCTGGCTTCTCCTTCGGCTCGAGCAAATCCGCCCACTCGTCAAATCGCCTGGCCCAGGCAGTGAGGTTCTGCATCGCCTCCATGGTGATGTTCTCGCTGATCAGCCCCTTCACCCGTTCCAGTTCCTCGTTGGCGCGGGTCTTCTTCATTTCCTCGCTCACCTGCCCGTAATTCGCCCGGCGCGTCCGCTCGAAGAACCGCCCCAATTCCGCCTGCAACGTCTCGCTCTCCGTGTGCGTGTTCCCTTGCTCGGCCGCCAACGACGCTTGGGCCTTTTGAAAACGCTCCGGCACCTCTTTCGGGGTGAGACCAATCGTCTCCGGAACGATCTTTTGCAATTGTTCCTGGATGCCGGTCTCGTCCCCGCCCACCTTTCGCAAACGTTGCGCCAGCGTCATCGCCTGCAAGTCGTCCAAGCCGCCGTTGACGTTTTTTTGCAGCTTCTCCAGTTGATCCAAAATCTCCTGCTCCTTGTCCAGCGCCTCCCCGAGCTTTTTCTCCCGGTCGCTCGATTGCTGCTGCGCGGACTTTAAGGAGTTCGCCGCCTGCTTCATCTTCTGCGAGCCAATGTTCTGCATTTCCTGCATGTTCTTGGCCCACTCGCGCAGTTTCTCATCCTTGAAAGTGGGATTGCGCGCCGCCTCTTGCAAAGTTTTGAGTCCCTCCTCGGCCAACTGCTCCATTTGCCGGGCGGTTTGGAACTGGTCTTGCGTCAGCTTGGCCGCGCGATCCGCCGCCTCCTGCCCGGTAAACTTCTCTTTCGGCAGGGTCAGCGCCTCGCGGGTGGCGGCGGCAAGCTTGTCCTCCTGGCGTGTCACCTCCTCCAACTGCGCAAGCAATGTCTCGAGCTTCTGCCGCACCAGTTCGGCGTGCCGCTCGTTGCCGACGACCTGCACACGGTAAGCCACTGTTTCGGACGGCTCGCGACCCGGAAAAAAGTCGGTGGCGTACGCATGAATCTCCACCGTCGTGTCCGGCGGAATCTTCAGCAACTCCGGGCTGAAGCTGAAGGTCTCTTCCAGCTTTTTCTCGCGCGGGTTCGCCGCCTCCAGCTTGAACTCCGTCTTGGCCGGCGCATTGGATGACGTTCCATCCGCCATCGTCTCCCAATGCACACCCAGTTCCTTGACTCCAAAATCATCTCGGGCCGCCACTTTCAATTCCAGCGACTCGGTCTCCAGCAACGCCACCTCGCGGGGAAGATCGGCGAACATGGGAGAGGGCGCGCCGTCTTTCACCGATTGCACCAACAGCCGCCAAGGCGAGGAGTTTGTAAGGCCCAATTGGTCCCGCCAGTCGAAAGCGAACTGCCCGGCGGGGGGCAACGTTAACGCGC
>CAZMLP010001064.1:0-3609 GCA_964566745.1 uncultured Verrucomicrobiota bacterium
CAAGCCTAACAGCCGGTCAAAAAAAATCATGGAGGCCGCCGCCTGGAGAAAGTCCGGCATTGGACGCCGGGATGACAGTTCATATTCGCGCCATGGGCCGTTGACGGGATCAGCTTGTCAAGTGGGCACGGAATCGCAGAAAAAAACGGGGATCTGCTTCTGAAACCGGCGGCTGCATTCGACGTGTTCGCCACCACCGGTCAAAACCTCAAATACCAGCAAAATCCAACCGGCAGAAAGCTGGCGATTCTTGTTTTGCCCGGCAACGACTGGCCTACCATGCGCTCCAACGCCGGTGAAATAGTCTCCCGCATGGAAGCACTCAAGCCGGGTGATTTGCCGAATTGAGATACTTGTAAAATCGCTCCGTACCCGGTCTTCAAACGCCATGCTCCAAACTTGTGCCCCGAACTTGACTCTGTCCGGTGGCGCCTCGAAGGTTGCGCCGTGAAAACTTTCCTCTCGACCGTGGGATTGCTGGCCTGCCTGGTGGCCACCGGCGCCGGGACTCTTCCCTCGTTCCCCGACGGGAAATTCACTTTTGACACTGCGGAGAACGGGCTGGTCCTCAAAAACAACGCGGGCGTCCAGGTCCTGCGGTATCAACTGGCCAAGCCGGCGGACAGCAAACTTTCCGTCGAGAGTGCCTGCTATTTCCACCCGTTTACCACGCCGTCCGGTGTGGTGGTCACGGACGTGGCCCCGGCGGACCACCCGCATCATCGCGGGATCTTTTTTGGCTGGGTGGAAATGCACGGAAAGAAGGACGCGGATTTTTGGGGCTGGGGCGAGCACGCGCCAAAGGACAAACGGCTGGTGGTGAACCGCAAGATCGCGGACGGCTCGCTCACGCCCACCGCGGCGCGGTTTGTCGCGCATAACGAATGGATGGCCGACAACGAGCCGCTGGTGAAAGAAACGCTGGTGGCAAGCCTGCGCTCGACCCAGGCGGCCAATGTCCTCGAGCTTGCCTACACCTTAACGGCGGACACGGACACCACGTTGACACGCTGGGCCTTTGGCGGATTCTGCGTTCGCGCCCCCAAGGAGGGCGAGCTGACCGTCTCCAGCGCCGAGGGCGCCGTCACCGCGCCAAATCCCAGCCACCTCAAGCCGGAATCGGACTGGCCGGCCTCGGCCTGGTATGACTTCACGTTGCGCCTGCCCGGCGGCAAGGTGGCGGGCGTGACCGTGGTAAACGACTCCAAAAACCCGCCCACGCTTTGGCACAACCAGCGCGACATCCGCATGATCAACCCGTGCATCGTGGCCCCGCAAGCGGTGACCCTCAAAGCCGGTCAGCCGCTCACGTTGCGATACCGGGTGGTGGCGCATGATGGCCCGCCCTCGCAAGACTTGCTCGCGCGGCTGACGAGGGATTGGAGCAAGGAATGACCGGCGGGCCGTCAGCGGAATTTTAGCCCCAAGTAAAGCGTTCCGTCGGACCCCGAGCCAGTCCGGGCCAGATCCGTGAAACCGAGTTTCTTGTAAAACCCCTCTGCCCGCGCGTTGTCCGGGTGCATGCCGAGATGAACTCCGGCTGATCCCCGGGCGCGCAACTCCCCGAGCAGCCAGCCGATCATCCGTTTGCCCAGGCCCTGCCCCTGCACCCGCGCCACCAGGTCGATGTGCAAGTGCGAGGGATAATCCTCGTAGGGCTCGGGGCAGAAGACCTCGGGATGATGGTAATCGTGGTAAGCGCGTTGGGTGGGCGTCCAACTGGCTGGCGGGGGGGGCGGCGCCGGAAATTGCCGTTGAATCTCCGGTATCCACTCCTCAAGGTAGCGTTGATAAAATCGCCGTGAATCCAGCGCGCCGAGCACGTAACCGCAAACACCCGCGCTGTCCTCCGCCACCGCCGCCAGCGCGGGTTCGAACTTCAAATAAGGCCCGACATAAATGCGACCCAGCGCCCCGGGGTCGTCGTAAAGACGGGTCGCGTCCCGCCCGCCATCGCCGGTTCTCAGACAGACATCGTACGCGGCCTGCAAGTCATCCGGGCGTGCCGGGCGAACTTGAATGGGTGGCGCGCTCACGTTTTCGCGCCGGGGGAACGCAAGCGGGCTGGGGGCAAAAACCGGGCCTGCTCGTCGGATGGCAGAATCCTTTCCAACCGTTGCAAGATGCCCCCCCGGAAGGTTCCGGGGCGAAAGTCAGGCGAGACAAAACTTTCCCCCGCCGGCGGGTCACCCGCCAGCCAGGCCACATACTGGCGGAGCAGGATCGCGGTCTCCTTCAAATCCCACATGCATTTGTAAAGCGAGTGAAGCAACTCGCGATTGTCCAGGGCGGCGGCCTTCTCGAACAACGCCAGCAGGGCATCGCAATCCTTCTCAAATCGCGTCACCACTTCCCCCCATTCGGCGGGCGGATGGGCTAGCAAAAATTCCCGGTCGGCCACCCATTGGCTCGCGCGGTCGCCGGTTGCGTGCGGCAGGTAGTGGCAGTCCGCGAACAGCTCCAGCTCTTCCGGGGCAAATGCCGGCGTCCTGTTGATTGTCCACCGCCGCCGCCATTCCTCCCATGCCGCCTGGCACGCCGCCCGCGGATTCCACTCGTCCCTCGCCCCCAGAAACTGGTGAAAGGTGTGCAGCGGGACATAGTTGGCCTCGAACTCGCAATTCAAATTCACGAGAATTCCACCGGTCGCGTCGCGGGTGGCGAACGGCCTTCCGGCGTAAGGCCCCAATTGAAGACGCCGCGAGTCGTAGTCGTTGGCGAACAAGTTGTCCCAAAGCACCGGCGGCCGGCGCAACTCGTCCGCCAGCTCTTGAATCGACTCGGGGGGAATCGTCTCCGAAATGATCTCCGGCCCGGTCCAGAGCACCGGCATCGCGGGGTCCAGCCCCGCGCCCAGGGCGGCGAGGTAAGCATTGCCGCGCACGCGGCCGTTTGCCATCCGCGCGCAATACACTGTGGGGCAAAACAGGAGCGTGGCCTCCGGCAACCGCCCGCGCAGGCGCGCCAGCAACTCATTCGCCACCACCGCCTGCGCCGCGGCCAGCGAGTTGAAGTGCAGCGTGTCCGCCGCCGGCAGGGCGAGCGCGATGTCATCAAACAGCAACGCAAAGTCGCGCACGCCGAGGTCGATCAACTGGCCCACCTTTTGCCAGAGCGCCTGGCGGTCCCCGGTCGAGTGATACGTGAGGCTCACGCCCGGCCCGATGGAGTAAACAAAATTTAACCCGTGGCGCTGGCAGTCACGCAACAGGGCGGAAAGCTCGATGGAGCCCAAGTCATCGTAAAGGTCGCGCCAGCGGGCGCGATGACGCAGATCATCCTTGGGGGCGTAGAGGTAAGTGTTGAGGCCCCAATCCCGCATCCATTGGAACAACTGGTGGCGCTGGCGCGCGTTCCACGGACGGCCGTAGAAACCCTCAACCACCCCGCTGATAAATGATGGCAAAGACATTCCGATAGCTATGGGAACCGCGAGCGAGCGGCCCTTTTCCTCCGCGGCAGCCGGAAAATCACGCGGAGGTCGCCCTCCTTATTTCAAAGTCACCAGTGCGGGAACAAGCAAAAGTTCCCGTTGGCGCCATCTTTTTTGCCACCGTCCGCAATGGCCCTTCCTTTTCCTGGCGCAAATATCGTCACTTGACCGTGCCC
>CAZMLP010001065.1:0-4764 GCA_964566745.1 uncultured Verrucomicrobiota bacterium
ATTGAACCTGCTTGGACTAAAGCACTGAACGTATGGATCTCGATAAATTGTACTCTTCGTTAACCATCAAAACCGGCGCGAAGCTGGCGCTGGTGGTGCTGGACGGCTTGGGCGACATCGCCACCA
Source organism: uncultured Verrucomicrobiota bacterium (assembly GCA_964566745.1). Taxonomy (GTDB): domain Bacteria; phylum Verrucomicrobiota; class Verrucomicrobiia; order Limisphaerales; family CAZMLP01; genus CAZMLP01. The sequence continues at coordinate 127 of CAZMLP010001065.1, forward strand.
AGGCCCAAGGCGAGGTAACGCCGCTGGAGGCGGCCAAGACGCCCAACCTCGACGCCCTTGTGGCCGAGGGTTGCGCGCAAGGCCGCATGACGCCCGTTGCCCCCGGCATCACCCCCGGCAGCGGCCCCGGTCACCTGGCCCTGTTTGGTTACGATCCGCTGCAATACGAGGTCGGCCGCGGCGTGATTGAAGCGCTGGGTCTGGGCCTCGAGCTCAAGGCAGGGGATGTGGCCGCGCGCGCGAATTTCTGCACGCTCGACAAGAAAGGCATTGTGACGGACCGCCGCGCGGGGCGTATTGCCACCGAGGTGTGCGAGGAATTGTGCGCGTTGCTCTCCAAGAAGGTGAAAAAAGTTGGCGACGTGCAAGTGATCATCAAGCCGGGCAAAGAGCACCGCTTCGTGGTCATCTTCCGGGGCAAGGGCCTGGAGGGACCGCTCACCTCGACCGATCCGAACCGCGAGGGCCTGCCCATCGCAACCGCCGTGCCGGAGAATCCCGAGTCGGCCGGGCAGAAAAAGACCGCGAAGGCAGTGGCGGATTTCTACAAGGCGGCGCTGCCGGTGATCGCCTCGCACGCGAAGGCAAACGGCTTCCTGATGCGTGGCATCGCGCACCAGCCGGAGATCCCGACTTTCGAGGAGCGCTACCAGCTCAAGCCGGCGGCCATCGCGGTTTATCCGATGTACAAGGGGCTGTCGCAGCTCGTGGGCATGACCAAGGTCGAGGGTCCGCAAACGATTGCGGAGCAGTTCCAGCAATACGTGAAGGACTACGACAAATACGATTTCTTCTTCATCCACTACAAGTACACCGACAAGGCGGGCGAGGACGGTAATTTCGCCGCCAAGGTGAAGGCCATCGAGGACTTCGATGCCGCTTTGCCGATCTTGCTGGCGAAGAAGCCGGACGTGCTGGCGATCACCGGTGATCACTCGACGCCCTGCGCGTTGAAAGGGCACTCGTGGCATCCACAACCGGTATTGCTCCACTCGGCGTGCAGCGGCTCGGACAAGCTGGACCGTTTCACGGAAACGGGCGCCAACCTCGGCTCGCTGGGCGTGTTCGACGCGAAATATCTGATTCGCCTCATGCAGGCGAACGCCAAGATGTTCGACAAGTTCGGGGCGTAATTGACGTTTGATTTGCAAGGCGACGAAGAGTCTGGTTCGCCCGCGAACAGCGGGCGAAGGTAGGGACATCGCGCTGCCATGTCCGGACGTGGCCTTGAAGAAATATCCGCCCCAATAGGGCTCCACTTTTTGAAGAAGGAACAGACGGCGCAGCGCGCGCCGTCCCGGCCTTAAGAGACGAACGACACAATAAAAATGAAAGCCGTCATACTTGCCGCGGGGAAAGGCACCCGCATGAAGGACCTTACCAACGAATTGCCCAAGCCGATGCTGCGCGTGCACGGCAAGCCGATCCTGGAGCACATTGTGCTCGGCCTGAAGGACGCGGGAATTCGCGAGTTTTGCATTATCACCGGCTGGCATGCCGAGGTGATCGAAGGCTACTTCGGCGACGGGGGCAAATGGGGAATCAAACTGCAGTACGCGCGGCAGGTGGTGCAGGATGGCACGGGAAAGGCGCCGGAGCTGGCCAGGGATTTTGTGGGGAAGGACGATTTTCTCCTGACTTACGGCGACATCCTCGTGAAACCGGAGACCTATCAACGAATGATCGCGCGTTTCGGCGAGGCGGCTTTCTCCGGACTGCTCACCGTCACGGTTGGCGAGGATGTGAAGAAGGGGGGCATCAACTTCTTCGATGAGAGCTTTTGCCTCAAACGTCTCGTCGAGAAGCCCTCGGACCAGCAACTCGACCAACTTCGCGCCGAGGGCTTGTTGAAGTCCGGACAGCCGGTCTATTACAACGCGGGCGTCTATATCTTCAGACCGATCGTATTCGAGTTCACGGCGCGCCTCCAGAAGTCACCGCGCGGCGAATACGAGTTGACCGACGCCATCAGCGCGCTCGTCGCGAGCGGCCACCGTATTGCCGGGTTGGAAATCTTGGGCCGCTGGGTGGATGTCCGCGATCCCGAGGTGCTGGAAAGGTTGGAGAAAGAGCAGGCGTAGCACTTCCGCCTCCGACACAAAGTCGCCGGATATGTCGGGGTCGAAGTTCCCGCGCGGCCAGGAGCACCGGACGTTCCCGCCTAGGCCAGCCCCAAATTCTTGAGAATCCGCGTGGTGGAATGAGCCTTGTTGAGCGTGTAGAAATGAAGGCCCGGGACGCCCTGGCGCAGTAGTTCCTCACATTGGCGGGTGGCGTATTCGATCCCGAACTCTACCGCCTTCTCCTCGCTGTCACCCAGCTTCTCCATGTCGGAGACCAAGGGCGCGGGCAGGCCGGCGCCGCAGAGCGCGGTGAAGCGCTTGATCTGGCCCGCATTGAGGATCGGAATAATGCCGGGACAGATGGGAATGGTGACACCGCGAGCGACCAGATAATCGCGGAACTCGAAGAAATCCTGGTTGCTGAAAAAGAGCTGCGTGAGGACGAAATCCGCCCCGCAATCGATCTTTCGCTTGAGCCGCTCCCAATCGGCCTGCTTGCCGTCCTTGCAGGCGATATGACCCTCGGGAAAGCCGGCGACACCAATGGAAAAACCCCCTTGCTTGCGGATGAACTCCACCAACTCGTAAGAATATTCGAAGCCGCCCTCCGTCTTCCTGAAATCACTGCCGGGAGGCGGATCACCGCGCAACGCCAGGATGTTACGGATACCGCGCGCGCTGGCGTCGGCCAGCACTTGACCGATTTCCTCGCGCGTGTGGTTCACGCACGTGAGGTGGGACATGGCCGTCAGCCGGTGGTCTTTTTGGATACGCTCGACGATGGTCAGCGTTTTGTCCCGCGTGCTGCCACCCGCGCCGTAGGTGACGGAGCAGTAGTCCGGCTTCACGGCCATCAGCGCGGGGATGGTTTTCTCCAGCAAATTATGGTCGCCCTCGTCCGTTTTGGGCGGGAAAAACTCGAAAGAAACCACCGGTTTCCCGGCGGCTCTTCGCGCGGCATGAATGTCCCTAATTAATTGCACGCGACGACTATGCCTCAAGTTGGATGGGAATTCAACCGTTGCCGGGTTGCATTGCGCGATAAGTTTGACAGTATTGGGGGACAGTTTAGCTTATCCCTGTCAGGGCAAAAAAGAAAGCGGGCACCTTACGATGCCCGCCAACCCAAACAACCAAACCAACCCTCCTCTCCGCCGTTGAAACCGTGGCGGACCGGTTAGTTGGCAAGACACCACTCCTGCCAAAAATCTTGCTCTGGCGCTTCTGCCTTGCCCTCAGGCAAAGCACTGCCTTTGGCGCAAACGCGCCTCAACACTGACAGGTCGCCAACCTCTTGCCTGCCCGCGTTCAACCCCGGCGACTATTGCCGCCCTCCCGCCCCCCGATCCGCATCAGCATGGATAGTTTTTCTTTAACTACCCCGATGTGACGTAAAAGTTGTGCCGCTTGTTCAAATTTTTTCCGGCTCGCGCCGGATTTCCGTCGCCGCATCTTCAGACGCTTTGGCCGCGCATTCGGTTAATGCTACGACAGTCGCCAAGGCAAAACGTCTTATGGAAAAGAACGGGTCGCGTATTTTTCTTTGCGACCGCAAAAATCGATTCACCAAGTTGCGTCCGGGTTTTGCCTGCGCCACCAAGCTCGCGTCAGGCGCAAAAACGCAGCAGGATATATGCTCAATTCGTGAAAATGCTGCACCTCGAAGGATTGATTAGGTTTTCGAATGATTGAGTCACAGTGCATTGCGGGTGAGCAAGTTGTGGTGTGACGACGATCTTGCCGTGGACCGAAGCGGGATGCGGAAGTCGATCAAAAATGATGCCGGTGAATCATGGGACTCGCCTTGCTCGCCATAACCGCATAATTCTTCTGGAATCCTTTTGGCCAGGGCTCCCAGATCTTGCGTTGCGCGCGTCTTTCTTAATTCAACGTTTGCCTTTTTATCGGCCCGCGCTTGACAGTCGGACGGCTTCCCCGGAAAAGCAATCGCAGGTGTCTCCACTGCCATCCGAATGCTATTCCCGCTGGCGACAACAAGCTGTCGTCGAACCGGCATTGCGCGAGGTGGCCGCTTCCCCGCCGCCCGAGCGTTTTCTGCAACAGGTTTGGTTGCATCAACGTCTTTTGCGCAACGGACTGCGAACGACCGATGGCCGCGCGTTGCGAGTGCTGCATCCCGGTTTTTGGAATCATGAGGCCGGTCCGGATTTTCACCAGACGGTCCTCCAGTTTGACACCGATCCGCCGCGACAAGGGGATGTGGAGATTGATCTGCAACCAACTGGTTGGCGTGGACACGGGCATGACAACAATCCCGCGTATAAAAATGTCATTTTGCACGCGGTCTGGGAAGCGCGTGGAAAGAGCGCGGAAGGTGTGCCGCCCACGCTGGAACTGGCCCCGGTCCTCGACGCCCCGGTGGCGGAGATTGCCGCCTGGCTTGGCATCGGGGAGGGAGAGCCGGTTGGCATGGCAGGACGTTGCGCGGGTCCGCTGAAGGACTTGCCGGCGGAGACCCGTGAAGACCTGCTGCGGCAAGCCGCGCAGGTGCGGTTGCAACGCAAAGCGGCGCAATTCGTGGCCCGCGCCCGGCAGGCGGGTTGGGAGCAGGCGT
>CAZMLP010001066.1:0-4582 GCA_964566745.1 uncultured Verrucomicrobiota bacterium
GGCGCGGCGGATGACCTCGACTCGAAACGTCTGCGGCGTCTGCACGGCCCATAGCCGGGAACGGTCAAGATTCTTGTCGATTAGTGCGCCGTCGCCGGACTCCTTGATGGTGTCCGTGACCCGTCGGGCGGCCACGGCAGCGCCGGTTTCCCGGGCGGCGGCAATGGTCGCCGCGATTAGCTCCGCGCTGGTGCAAGGGCGGGCGCCGTCCTGGATGGCCACAATCTCCACGCTTTTATCCAGCGCCTCCAGGCCGTTCCAAACCGAGTCTTGCCGTTCCTTGCCGCCAATGGCAAACCTGTGCGGCTTGCGGAATCCGTGCCGCGTCGCCAGCTCCTGAAAGGCGCCCTGCATCCCGTCGCGAACCACGAGCACGATCTCATCGATGGCGGGCGTGGCATCAAACCGGCCCCACGTGTGCGCGACGATGGGACGCCCGGCCGCCTCCAGAAAAAGCTTGTCCACATTCGGCCCCATGCGGGTGCCTTTGCCGGCGGCGACGATGATCGCGGAAGTCATGAAGGCGAAGTCTTGCGGCTCATTTCCCCGGACTCAAGCCATGATCCCTTTGACCACCTGGCCATGCACATCCGTCAGGCGGAAATTGCGCCCTTGAAAACGGTAGGTGAGCTGCTCGTGGTCGATTCCCAAGAGCGCCAGAATCGTCGCCTGGAAATCGTGGACATGCACCGGGTTTTCCACCGGATTCATCGCCAAGTCATCGCTTGAACCAAAAGTAAGACCCGGCTTCACCCCGCCGCCCGCCATGAAGACGGTGAAAACATACGGATGATGATCGCGGCCCCAGCGTTTGCGGTCATCGAGTCCGCCTTGGATGAACGGCGTCCGCCCAAATTCGCCGCCCCAAATCACGAGGGTGTCGTCGAGCAAACCGAGGCGCTTCAGGTCCTTGATGAGAGCGGCGGAGGGCTGGTCGGTGTCCTTGCACTGGGTGTAAAGCTCGGTGGTAATGCTGTTGTGCTGGTCCCACCCGGCGTGCATCACCTGCACGAACCGGACTCCGCGCTCGACCAGGCGGCGCGCCATCAGGCAATTGTGGGCGTAGGTCCCCTGCTCCTTCACCTGCGGCCCGTACGTCTCCAGGACGCTCTCCGGTTCCTTCGAAAAATCGGCCAGTTCCGGCACACTCGCCTGCATCCGGTAGGCCATCTCGTATTGCGCGATGCGGGTGGCAATCTCCGGATCGCCGAACTCCTTCATCTTCATCGCGTTAATTTTCGCGATGTCGTCCAGCATGCCCCGGCGCATCTGGCGGCTCATGCCCGCCGGGTTGCTCGCGTACAACACCGGATCGCCGCTGCCGCGAAATTTCACCCCCTGATAGCGCGACGGCAGGAAGCCGGATCCCCAGTAAAAATCGTAAAAGATCTGGCCGCAGGAAGTTCCCTTGCTGACCGAGGTCATCACCACGAACGCGGGCAAATTCTCGCTCTCGCTGCCCAGGCCGTAGGTCAACCAGGCGCCCAGGGTCGGACGCCCGGGAATTTGCGCCCCGCTCAGAACGAAGGAAATGGCCGGCGCGTGGTTCACGGCGTCCGTGTGGAGGCTTTTAACGAAACAAAGATCATCCGCGATCGACGCGACATGCGGCATGAGCGCGCTAACCCACGCCCCGCTTTGGCCATGTTGCTTGAACGGCTCGATGGGGCCGAGCACGAGCTTGCCCTTGGCGTTGCCCGTCATGGTGCTGAACCGCTTCGCGCCAAGATACTCGTCCGGGATCGGCTTGCCGTGCATCTCGGTCAGGCGCGGTTTGTAATCGAACAACTCCACATGCGTGGGCGCGCCGTTCTGAAAAAGATAAATCACGCGTTTCGCCCTGGGCGCGAAGTGCGGCAGGCCCGCCAAACCACCGTGACTTTTGCCGATGGTCGCGGGTTCCGCCGCCAGGCCCGCGCGGGCCAGCAGCGTGGACAAAGCCGCCGTGCCCAGGCCACAGGCGGCGCGCCCGAAAAATTCACGGCGAGTGAGATGCAAATGATTTTCTGCCAGCGGATTCATCGCGTCATTCTTTCGTCACGGCCTCGTCAAGGTTGAGCACCGTCAGACACAAGGCACTGTACGCCGCGAGTTCCGTCGCGTCCAAATTTCCGTCCGGCACGGCCTCGCCCACGTGCAGAAAATCCTTTGCGGCCCGGGAGTCCGCCGCAAATTCCTTTCGCAGCCGCGCCAGGCTCGCGTGAAACACCTTGCGCTCGGCGGAGACCGGTTTTCGCGCCAGCACGCGGCGAAACACAAAATCAATCCGTTCATCCTCGCTGGCGCGCCGCTCTTGCAGCGCCATTTGTGCAAGCGCTCGCGCCGCCTCGACAAACGTGTCGTCATTCAACGTCGTCAACGCCTGCAACGGCGTGTTGGTGCGCTCCTTTCTAACTGTGCACACCTGTCGCGCCGCGTTGTCGAAGAAAATGGTGGGCGCGACGATCCGGCGCCAGAATGTGTAGAGGCTGCGCCGGTGAAGATCCTCGCCCTTGTCCGGGAAATATTTCTTCGCGCCGAACGTCGCGTCCTCCCAAACGCCGGGAGGTTGATAGGAATTGACCGCCTCGCCGCCCATTTTGCGCGCGAGCAGCCCGCTCGCCGCGAGCGCCTGGTCACGGATCATCCACGCGGGCATGCGGAAACGGGGCGCGCGCCCGAGCAGCCGGTTCTCAGGATCCCGCTCCTGCAAGGCCGGCGAGACTTTCGACGTTTGCCTGTAAGTCGCGCTCGTCACCATCAGCCGGCAAAGCTCTTTGACATCCCAGCCGGAGCGGATGAACTCCGCCGCGAGCCAGTCCAGCAATTCCGGGTTCGAGGGGCGCTCGCCCTGCACGCCAAAATCCTCGGCGGTTTTCACCAGGCCGACGCCGAAGAACTGTTGCCAGAAACGGTTCACGGTCACCCGCGCCGTGAGCGGGTTCTCCGGCGCCACCAGCCAGCGCGCGAGGCCCAGCCGGTTCGTCGCCGGTCCGGGCGCGGTTCCCGCGAGTTTGGCGGGAACGGCCGCCGTCACTTCCGCGAGCGGCTTGTCGTAAATCCCTTTTTCCAGCATGAAGGTCATGCGCGGCTTCGGCATGTCCTCCATGACCATCACACGGGGGATCGCGCCCTCCAGCCGGTCACGCTCCTCCAGCGGCGTGCGCAGTCCTTTCAACAAGGCCGCGTAGTCAGGCGCGGATTTTTCAAATTCCTTTTCAAGGTCGCCAAGCTGGCCGGCGCCGCGTTTCTCAGCGGGCAATTTGAGAATGTCCTTTAGCGGCTGCTTGAGGTCGCACACTCTTTCCGAGTCCGCCGCCGTTTTTCCCTTCTCGCGCGGGAAAAACGAGGTTTCAAAATCTTCCAGGCGCTTGACGGCGCCGGAAATGTCCTCCTTCAAACGGGTGCGTTGCGCCGCCTGCCCGGGGTTCACGACCTCGACCACCGGCTTGGTTTGCGGGCTGCCGCCACTGCCATCGACCGGTGTCTGGTTAAAAAACGCGTAGAGGCTGTAGTAATCCCGTTGCGCCAGCGGATCAAATTTATGGTCATGGCAACGGCAGCAATTGAACGTCAACCCAAGCCAGACGGTCCCGGTCGTTTCCGCCATGTCCATCACGTAATCGACGCGGTTCTCCTCCGGAATGCGGCCGCCCTCGCCATTGATCATGTGGTTGCGCAAAAACCCGGTCGGCAATTTTTCCTCCAGCCCCGCGTTCGGGAGAAGATCACCGGCCAGTTGCAGGATGGTGAACCGGTCGTATGGCAGGTTGCGGTTGAATGCCTGCACCACCCAGTCCCGCCAGGGCCACATGGTACGCTTGCTATCCCCTTGATAACCGTTGGTGTCCGAGTAACGCGCGGCATCCAGCCAGTCCCACGCCATGCGTTCGCCAAATGCTGGCGATTCCAGCAGACGTCTCACCACTTTGTCGTAAGCGCCCGCGGATTTGTCCGTGAGAAAGGCATTCACCTCCTCAGGAGTGGGTGGCAGGCCGGTCAAATCGAGCGTCACCCGCCGGATCAAGGTCACTTTGTCGGCAGCGGGCGAGGGTCGCAACCCTTCTTGGGCGAGGCGTTCGAAAACAAAAGCATCCAGCGCCTGCCGGCTCCAGCGCGCCGACGCCGGTGTGACGGGCGGCGCGGACGGGTTTAATTTTTCAAACGCCCAGTGCTGTCCCCACGGCGCGCCCGCGTCGATCCAGCGGCGAATGAGATCCTTCTGCGCGGACGTCAAAACTCGCTTCGTTTTGGCGGGCGGCATCACGTCGTCCGGGTCGGTCGTGGTGATGCGCTGGTACACCGCGCTCTTCGCGCTGTTGCCGGGCAGAATGGCCGCCACATCCTCGCGGACTCGCAACGCGCCCTCGCGCGTGTCCAGGCGCAACTTTGCTTTGCGGCCATGCTCATCCGGGCCATGGCACTGGAAGCAGTTGTCGGAAAGGACCGGCAGGATGTCGCGGCTGAAACTGACCGGTTTTTCCGCGCCGGCGCACCAGAGCGGCAAACAGAGGCCAAGCCAGCAGACGACCCGAGCAATCCCCCGGGGGAAAGCACGGCGTTCTGGCTGGCCGTTGGTGATCATGTGGATATTTCAAATCCC
>CAZMLP010001067.1:0-6322 GCA_964566745.1 uncultured Verrucomicrobiota bacterium
CCGCGCACCAGCGCCGCCGTGCTGGGATCGGCGCGGGGAACGAACGAGGAGAACTATCTCGCGCAGAAGTTTGCGCGCGTCGTGCTGGGCACCAACAATGTGGATTGCTGTGCCCGGGTCTGCCATGCCCCCACTGCCGCCGCCATGAAAGCCACGCTTGGCGCCGGGGCGGCCACCAATTCATTCGATGACATTGAATTGGCCCGCGGGTTCCTGCTCTGCGGGACCAACGCCACCGAGAACCACCCGGTCGTGGGGGCGCGGATCAAACAGGCGGTTTTGCGCGGGGCGAAGTTGATTCTGATCGACCCGCGTGACATCGAACTGTCGGCCTATGCCGATGTTCACTTGCGCCTGCGTCCGGGAACCAATGTGCCGCTGCTTAACGCCATTGCCTGCGCGATCATCGAGGAGGGGATGATTGACGAGGGGGCCGTCGGAAACCGGGTTTCCGAATGGCGAGAGTTTCAGGATTTCGTCCGAAATTTCACACCGGAGGGCGTTGCCCAAATTTGCGGAGTGGACGCGGGCTTGATTCGCGAGGCGGCGCGCCTCTACGCGACCACCAAACCTTCCATGTGTTACCACGGCCTGGGAGTCACCGAGCATATCCAGGGGACCGAGGGCGTCATGTGTCTGGTGAATCTCGCCTTGCTGACCGGCAATTTTGGCAAGCCGGGCAGTGGCGTGAATCCGCTGCGCGGCCAGAATAACGTGCAGGGTGCCGCCCACATGGGTTGTGAACCCGGGAATTTGACTGGCTATGTGGGGCTGGAGGAAGGCCGGGAACTTTTTGAAAAAGTGTGGCGCGCCAAGGTGCCGGCTGCCCCCGGGCAAAACCTGATGGAGATGATTGACTCGGCCGGACGTGGCTCGCTAAAGGCCCTTTGGGCCATCGGTTACGATGTGGCGTTGACCAATCCAAACTCGGCCATGACCCGGGAGGCCCTTTCCAAGCTGGAACTTGTGGTCGTGCAGGACTTGTTTATGAACGAGCTTGGCCGCGAGTTCGGACATGTGTTCCTGCCGGCGGCCTCCTCTTTTGAACGGGACGGGACGTTTATGAACTCCGAGCGCCGCGTGCAGCGAGTCCGTCAGGCGCTGGCTCCGGCGGGTAACTCCAAACCGGATTGGGAGATTATTTGCACGGTGGCGAGGGCGATGGGTTTCGCCGCCCAGTTTGAGTTTCAATCCCCCGAGGGGATTTGGAATGAGATTCGCGCGGTGTGGAAGGCGGGCGCGGGAATCTCCTACCGCCGGCTGGAGCAATCCGGGCTGCAATGGCCGTGCCCGTCCGAGGAGCATCCGGGCACCACGGTCCTGCACACCGATTCCTTTCCGCATGGAATGCGCGCCCCGTTAAAACGAGTTTTGTTCCATCCCACCCGCGAATTCACCTCGCCGGAATTCCCTTTTCTGCTGGTCACCGGTCGCACGCTCTATCAATTCAACGCGGGGACCATGACAATGCGCACTCCCAACGCCGCCCTTCGCCCCGCCGACACGCTCGATGTATCCCCGGCGGACGCGGAGCGCCTGTCGTTTCACAATGGCGAGGCGGTCCGTCTCATCAGCCGGCACGGGGAGGCGCGTCTGCCGGTTAAAATCACCGCCACCGTGAAACCAGGCGAGCTTTTCGCCACGTTTCACACCTCCCTCGCTTTTTTGAACAACCTCACCGGCCCCGCGCGGGACACGATCGTTGACACGCCGGAATACAAGATCGTGGCCGTGCGATTGGAGAAAGTTGGATAAGGTCCAGCGCCCCGGGAAAAGAAGCCCGCGCCGGGCAAAAAAGCGCCACTCCGGGTCGGAAAATGGCGGTCAAAATCGTTCCCTAAAAAAAGGCCATGCCGGGTACGCAAAGCCGCCGCGGTGTCAGACTCGGCCGTTTCTTTGGCAAGCCCAAAAACGGCGCGCTTTGGCCAAGACTTGGGTGGCCCGATTCGCTTTCAAAAGCGAGGCTGTCATCCTACAAAACACTATGAATTGGAGACGCGCTCGCATCACGGCGGAAGCCGGACCCCGGCTTGTTTCAGCGATCACGCCATTCAATCGAAACTTGCGCTCGGGCCGGTTGCCCGGACGAAAGGACTTCCATGATCATGCGATTCCGGGACCGAATTGAGGCCGGACAGTTGCTGGCGAAGCGCCTGTCCAAATACGCAAACCGGCCGGATGTCCTCGTGCTGGCACTGCCGCGCGGCGGCGTGCCCGTCGCTTGCGAGGTGGCGCGAGAATTGAATGCCCCGCTTGATGTGCTGGTCGTGCGGAAGCTTGGCGTGCCCGGCCAGGAGGAGCTGGCGATGGGGGCCACGGCGGGAGGCGTCCGCGTGCTTAACGAGGCCTTGATACAGTCGTTGGGTATTGACGACGGCCTTCTGAACGCGGTCGCCGCGCGCGAGTCGCGCGAAGTGGAGCGCCGGGAGCGGATTTACCGGGGTGGCCGGCCCGCGCCGGACGCGCGGGGACGCACCGTGATCGTGGTGGATGATGGCATCGCCACCGGCTCAACCATGAAGGCCGCCGTTATTGTCCTGCGCCGGCTGGAAGCCAGTCGGATAGTTGTTGCGGCGCCCACGGCGGCCTTGTCCACCGTGCGCGGAATGCGGGGCGATGCAAACGAATTCATCACGGTAATGACACCGGCGGATTTCGGAAGTGTGGGCGAGTGGTACGAGGACTTTACGCAAACCACGGATGAGGAGGTTTGCCGCCTTTTGGAGCGCGCCCACACGGAACACGAGACCAGGAAAATTGCAGGCGCCAAAGACAGGGCCACCGCGCCATTCTCTGCCAAAAGAGGTGAAGCGTGAGCCGGGAATCGCCGACCGCCATCCTGTCCCTGAACGCGGGCCAGTGCCTCGATGTGGAAAGTTCCGGTGAGCAAGGAAGAGCCGCGCGAGCCAAACGTGTGGGGTATTCACGTTTGCTCCAAGATGGCCCTCGCCGTGGCCGTCGTCCGCGATCACTAAACAGGCACGCGCCAGCCCCGGCTCATTGACCCCGCCAAATTCTGACCAGGGATTGAACCAGCGCGATTGCCTCCGGAATTTGCCGCCACCCCTTTTTGCCAGTCCTTTCTCGATCTCGCCACTGCGCCCTCAGCGGCGCGAAAACCTCCCACAGCCGCCGCGCCATCCTTGCCGCGCCAATGGCGACATCCACTTGCCCGGCGAGTGGGCGGAGCTTACCCGCTTCCGCGGCAAGGGCGCGCCGTTGGGTGCCACTGCGAGCAGTCAAAACGGCCTTCCGCGTTTGCCAGTGCTTTAGTTCTCCGGATCCAGGCATGCGCGGTCCTTTTGGAGTTCGGCAATGGTCTCGGTGAAGGCGCTCCTTTTGCGCAGGCGCGCCTGCAAAGCGCGCCACGCCAGCACGGTTCCCCCGAGATAAAGCAGGCTGAGGGCGAGCAGCACCCGTAAAACCCCGTTCTCCCAGAACAGGACGACAATTGTGAAGGTCAGGAGCGACAGGGTCATCATGGCGAAGCCAGCCACCGCCGTCGCGCAAAGAATCGCCTCGACCAGCCGGCATTTCTCCTCCTGCAGCTCGACGGCGAGCAGTTCAACGCGGTTTTGAGTGACGGCCAGGAGGGCGTCCAGGATTCGCTTGCACGAGGCCCAGACGCCTGATTTGGTTTCAGAGGCTTCGCTCATGCCGGTTCACTTTCTCGTCACAAGCACGCCGATGAGCACACCCACGCCAAACGCGATCCCCAGAGTCTGGTAAGGATGTTCGCGAATGGTTCTGTCGGCGGCCTTTGCCCCTTCCGTGGCTTTTTCTTCCAACCGTCCGCAGGTGCGCTTGGCGGATTCCAGCGCGTCGTGGAGTCGCTCCCGAATGTCATTCGCCTTTTCGCCGGCGGCATCCTTGGTCGCGTGCAATAATTCCTCCGAGTCAGCGGCGAGACGCTTCAGATCGGCAACTAGTTTGTCGGTGTTCAGTTCAGTGGCGCTCATATTGGTTCCCTGTTTTTATGGTTTGTTTCTGCCGGCATCTGGTTTCGTCGGCTCTTGTTTACGGGGATAGCATCCGGGATTTTCGCCCTGGCGGCTGCGCTAAAATTGCTCATCGCCGGTCTGAATTTGGGTTTAATGGGGCCGAGGGCCATCCGGATCAAGTCCAGTCACAGAACAGGCGGCCAAGAATAGGCCGGATTTCGCCAATGGCCGGGAGGCGCGTTGATCCGGTCCCTGGCATCTTGACCGCGGGTTGAGTCAAGCGGGCCTTGCGGTTCGCGTCCTTCAATCCGGTCGCGGGGCACATGTTTATGGTCCTCGGCGGTCTAACGTTGGAAACAGCCAAATTATTATGTCTGAGATTCCCCAAAAGCCCGCGCACAAACTCGGGGCGAACCGCAAAGATCCCGCTCGCAAGAGCCATAAACACGACGCCAATTTCGCCCAATCCCGCGACATTCGCGAAGACCGTGGCGAGCGGCAGGTGAAAACCGCATTTCCGAGGCGTCAGGGGCGTTGAACATTCTGCGGTGTCATACGCGCCCCGCGCCGCCTGACGGCATGGGCCATCCAGTCGAAGACAAAGAATGCTTGCCCTGAGGCTGGTGGACTTTCACCCGCAAGAGGCCCTGCATATCACCGCACGGGGAATATTGACATGGACGACAAACTGAACGCGCTTCTGGCCAGGATCAAACAACTTGAAAGCGAGCTGGTGGCCGAGATTAAGGAGAAAGAGCGCAAGTTTGGCTATGAGGTGCGGGAAAACAAGGTCCGGTTTAAGGAGGCTGTGCTGGCGCGCCACCGGCAAGCCGCGAAATCACTCGCCCGTTATCTGCGGGAGGCAAGATTATTCAGCATTCTGAGCGCGCCGGTGATCTGGTTTTGCATCGTGCCCGTGGTGTTCATGCATCTGGTCGCCAACGCGTACCAGTTCATTTGTTTCCCAATTTATGGCATCCCCAAGGTGCGGCGCCGCGACTATATCATTATGGACCGGCGCCGCCTCCGGTATCTCAACTCGGTGGAAAGGTTCAACTGCGTCTATTGCGAGTACGTGAACGGCCTGCTTGCGTACGTGCAGGAAATTGCCGGGCGGACTGAGCAGTATTGGTGCCCCATCAAACACGCGGTCAGCCTGAAAACCCGCCACAGCCGCTACCCGCATTTTCTGGACTACGGCGACGCGGAGCACTTCCGGCAGAAAATCGAGTCGGTGCGCCGTGATTTCGACGATTTGAAGAAGCCGGCCGGGCAGTAACAAATAGGGGAATTGTGGCGTGTCCAAAAGATGGTGGCGACGCCTATTGGATCGTTTCAGTCATTCGAGCGAGCGAGCATTCTCGGCGGAGGCTGATTACATTTCGCGAGGAACGGAATTTCTAATGCAATTTACCCTCGTTGCCGGGCAAGTTCTGCTCGTGTTTGAGCGCTAATGGCGGGCGATTGGTTCGCTGGCAAAGTGTGGCAACACGGTTCGGGACGAATTCGGCGGCGGCTGCCATTGGCAGGCGGGAGCGGCCTTTATAATTTCCACGCGCCTAAAGCGGTTCAAGAAAAACTGTGGCCTCTGGGGGTAGGGACCTCGCGCTGCGAGGTCCGCAATTGAATTGGAAAGGCGGGGCTGAACAGACAGCGCAACGTGCCGTGGCTACAATATTTCTGGAATTGCCCTACTGTTGGATTCCCGGGTACGCCCAGATGCCGCTCGCCCGCATCGCATCGCGGTAAATGGAGACGCGTTCCCGTGCCTCATCCACCGTTGGCTCATCCTTGGCCGCAAGGTGAAAAAACTGGATGGCGAGCCCGCGTTGCCGGGCCGCTTCCTCGAAGTCCGCCAAGGCGCGCCGGATGTGGCTCGCGCTGGTGACAAGGGTGGCGGAACCTATCCCGAGCTTGCGCAGGATGTCGCAACTTTTGAAGGCGTTGCCCACCGTGTCCCGGGCCTGATCCTCGAGATAAAGTCGGTTGGTTGACACGCCTTCCTGCCTGAGCCACGAACTCATGCCATAGGCTTCCGTGACGCCGCCCCTCGCGTTGCCGCCCGTGACCAAAACCGGGGCTTCCGGATAAAGTTTCGCGAGCGTCAACCCCTGCCGCAACCGGTCCACCAACTTCGGCTTTAACAGGCTGTTCGTCTCCAATGCCGCGCCGAGGATCACAATCGCGTGCTCTTTACCAAGCGGTGGCCCGGTGTATGGCCCGGTTTTTGGAACCATGCGAATAATCTCATCGATCCGCGAAAATCGGTCGAGGTACGAGCGAGCTGTTTCCGGGTATCTGGCCAGCAACTGGCGCATTGTCGCCGCGGCGGCATTGGTGTCGCCCAAGGCCCGGCTGTACGCGGCGTGCAAGACGGGCGC
>CAZMLP010001068.1:0-9392 GCA_964566745.1 uncultured Verrucomicrobiota bacterium
GGTCGGGTCGTGCGCTTGCCAGAAAACTTGAAGCAATTGGTCGTAAGTGATCTGCGCCGAATCGTAAGTGACCTGGATCACCTCAGCGTGGCCGGTCGAGCTGCTGCAAACCTCCTCGTACGTGGGAGACTCCTTGGCGCCGCCCGCATAGCCGCTCACCACGTCAGTGACGCCTTTGAGGCGCTCAAAGACCGTCTCCATGCACCAAAAACAGCCGCCGCCAAAGGTGGCGGTTTCCAGTTTGCTCGTTTGATTCGTGCTCATTTTCTGCGTCTGCGCGCGGCCCCCCACAGTTCCCGCCATGAGGCAGGCAAAGGTCATCCAAAGGACAAAGTTCGATTTCATGGTTTGTTAAAGGATGCCGCGAAATTCATCCGATGCAACTTCAAGTTTGGGAGGCCGGCGGGGGCGGCTTATTCCCGGGGTTCCGGGCGGTCCAAGTGCTCGCCGGGCGGCAATTTCTCGTACTCCTTGAAATGCTCCGGGCGCAACGGTTCAGAGATGGCGTGCTCCTCGCTGAACCATTTGCCCAAGTCCACAAGTTTGCATCGCTCCGAGCAAAACGGCCCGTATCGTCCCTCGAACCATTCGCCCGTCTTTCGGCAGGTGGGGCATTTCACGCGCGTCGGCACTTTCACAGCGACAGCCTAATTTGGCGGCCGTCGCGGCGCGAATATTTTCTGAGCCAAGAAGGGACCATCAGGGACACGAGGAGCTTTCAACCACCCGCGAGCCGGCGCGGTCAAGGGGCGTGGCCCCACGCGCCCACCGGCAGTCCCTCTGCCAGTTCCTGGCCAAGCGAAACGCGGGTAATTAAAAGGTCAAGCACCCGATTGCTCATTCGAAATGCTCCCGTTACTCGGATTTTGGAATTCGTCATTTCCTCGTGCTATTTTACGTTGACCTGCGCGGGCGACCGTAGAAACATCCGTCCCGCCCGCGCCGGGCAGTCTCCGGCGTGGTTGATGCCAGAGTAGCTCAGAGGTAGAGCAGGGGACTCATAAGCCCTTGGTCGCAGGTTCAATTCCTGCCTCTGGCACCAACCCTTAAGTCGTTGCAGTCCAACGACAGTGCCACCGGCAGGAAGGCCAAAACCGGCCCGGTGTGTAGTAAAGTGTGTAGTTGCGGCGCGACCCGTCAGAATTCGCCCCCGCCCTGCCCTTACCCGCCCACCACACCCTAACGGGATTTTCGTTGCGCTCCTTACGCTGCGTTTCGTGCAAATGAAACAGCGTTACTGGATATTCCGCCGGGGAGACACCTTCGGAATTCAAGACACCCAAACCGGCAAGCGCGAGAGCCTCCACACCAATACGAAGGTGTTTGACACCCGTGAGGGCCGGACTGAATAGGGGAAATCATTGGTATCTGTTCTCCGCCGAGGAACTTTTGGGAGAGGCCCTTTTAGGACAATCCAAATACACCGAGGCACGCGCACACCTCGAAAAGGCAATGCTCGGCTTCGATGTCTATTCCGCAGAACTTAAATACGCTGATTTCGTCATCACTTGGATGCGACCATTAAAACCTCTCGCGGATGTTTATGAGCACATCGGCGAGCCGGAACAACAACGCGCGTGCCTCGCAATTCTCAAAAGCAAGGCGCTTGTTCACAGCCCAGATACTGATCCTCGCGTCCCTCATTTTTGAGGATGTCACCAAACAAACAAAATGAAGGACATCAATATGAACTCGCCCCCCAAAAGCCTACAAGTCCATTAATCCTGGCCAGGGGCGAAAAGGCTTGCTCAAATGACGAACAGAATGAGCAAAGCGAGGGGATAAATGTTATCATAATTCTCGATCTTCCGATGAACCATCAAATTGGTTGCTTGCCGATTTCGGCGTGACCTCCATGATCGCTTTTGCCATTCCAGCGAGATGACGGGACTTTTCCTCGGGCAAGCTAGCCAAAGGTTTCAGTTGTGAGAATCTGGGGTTGTAGAAACCTGTATCAAGTATCCCGACCGGCTTGACACGAAGGGCAAAGTGGTCGTGTTGTTGCTCAGCTTGAAAAAAAGCAAAATCGGACTCGGTTTCCTCTGCTTGGCACTTTCTCATCATGTAACAACAGTTAATTGTCCGTTCTTTATCTGCGCCCGACATTTCCGGTCCAAAAATCAATCCTGCAACGTTCTCCCCAGAAACACGAAGAACCCTTACGTCAGGCCACAGAGTCTGACATTTACATTGGGGCCAAGCTATTGGCGGAAAGAAAACTCGGATTTCCTTTTCATATCTCCAATCGGAAAATTTGATTAGGCCGAGGCTTTCGCCCTCTTTTATGGCCGCATCACCCGCCAAGATGTCCGGCAGGTCAAATCGAGACTCTTCCTCCGAGTAACAAAACAATTTTATCAAAGATTGAAAAGCATTTACTTTGGGCGGCTGTTTCCGATACCTGACAGCTTTCAATTCAAGATGTGCATCGCTATACGAACCAACCTCCAAAGCACCTTCCATCTGGTTCGATGGCCGGTCACCGTATAACATTTTTAGCGGAGAATGAACGTGAATGGATTTTTCTGTGGAATAAACAATTACGAACCCCTTTTGAGCGTTTGAATAGTGTCCCCACATCATTGGATTGGTTGCGCTCAGTGAAAAGCACGCGACGTAACGGCTTTCTTGTATTTGGGCCGGTAAGTTTTCTTTAATGAAACGGCGCAACCATCCGGTAATTCGTTCGACCCGCTTTTTGTCAAACAGTTCTGAAATCAGAGGAGTAATAACCTCAACGAAAACCGGTCCTAGTTTACCGAGTTCCAAATCTCTGGAACGAAGTCGCTTTTTCAATGTTGTTCCAACAGGTTCCGCCAAAGCCACGATTTTTTTGGAAGTTTCTTCGTCAAGTTGGCCATGCGATTGCGCGGCAATCACCAACTCTACAAGGATATGGTGAGCGAGTCGTTCCCAAAGTTCAATGCTGCCACTCAGGATGAGATTCGGTCGGAATTCGTGAGCATCGTTGAGTTCGGAACGTGAAGCAAAAAAGATTTCGCCCCTCCGTAGCATTGCAAAAGCGAGCGTGTCTGGACGTTGATACCGGAAAAACAGCATTGTCTGGCGATGTGGATTGAAATCGACGTTCGCGGACCATATTCGCGACTCACCGTTCCTCTGCACATTTTATTCCAAGGCCAACTCAAAGGTTAAACGACGAAAAATCAACTTTAAAAGCGGACTACGAACCGCATGATTCCGACGTGGCTCCCCGTTAAGGAGTGTGTAGTAAACTGTGTAGTTGCGGGTCGTTTTTGGTAACGTCGAGTTAGCTCAAATTCCTGCGGTGTTGTCTTGATTTCCTAAGGAATTCGCATATTTTTGTTCTCGAATTGCAGCAGAAGCAGTGCAATTCCTGCCTCTGGCACCATTTTCCAACACAACCGGATCTCTCTCCAACAGCCCGTAAAAAACTCGGGGTGCCGCCGCCGTGAGAGAATTTGGCTTGGGACGGGGAGCGACAACCGGACTATCCGCAAGGGATCGGTTGAGGTGGAGCGGCAAGGCCAAGGCCAAAAGGACCTTGGACGGAAGCATTTCGTTCAAAACCGCGCGGCGACTTCGTTGCTCGCCGGTTTCAGGTCCAGGAGAGACCTGCTCCCTCGTCACGCCTCGTCGTCACCCGGTTTTGGGCGAAACTCGGGGTCTATAATTTTTAACGGGCTGCTAACCAATCTTCTCGCCGCACTCCGGGCAGAATTTCACGCCGGCGGGCAGTTCCACGGAGCACTTTGGGCAGTTGGCGTGGACCGCCATCTTGTGGCCGCATTCCAGACAGAATTTGGCGCCATGCGTCTCCGCCTTGCATTGGGGGCAGACCAGCTGCCGCTCGCGTTTCACGTCGATTTTTTCACCGCGACTCAAGCCCTACTTCATGGCGCGTTCGCGGGCCATTTGCACCTCGCCCCTGGCGCGCCCGGCATCAATCTCCACAACGGTGAAAAAGCCTCGTGGCCCCTCCAAAGCGCCGCCACAACGCCTCCTGCCGGAACGCGAAGATGTTCTCGATGTCGCGGCGCACAAAAAGCGGGTGCGCGACGAAGTCGAGCGGGACGGAGTATTGCACCACGTCACGGGCGAGCGTGCCGCCATCGCGAGCCTCGAACGTGTGCGTGTGCGTCCACTGGCGATACGGCCCGCGCAATTGCTCGTCCACGAAATAACGCGGCGGCTGCCATTCCTTGATGAGCGTCCGCCAACGGAGCGGCAGCCCACGCACGCGCAGGTTGTAGTCGATGAGCGTTCCTGTGCGCATCTCGATCGGCCGCAGCGTCACGATATGAAAATGCAGCCATGGCGGCGTGATGGCGTCGAGGTTTGCGGCGTCGGCAAAGAAGGGAAAGATTTTCTCCGGCGGCAGTGGCAGCCAGAGTTGGGTCTTGAATTCACGCACGCGCATTACTGGCCTCCTTGATGCTGCGAAGGGACCGGACGAGACACTTGTTTTGGTCCATCAGTTTTTTCGTCTCGTCGCGTTGGAAGATCACCTGCCCCGGTCATGGCGACGAGTCGAGGGTTAGTCTTCATGAGGAGTTGGGCGCAGTGGCTAAATTGGTTTTCAAGTCGCGACGCGACGCTTGGCGGGAAATGCTTGGGGATGAAATGCGGCGGGAGGCGTTGAATCACAATGCAAACTCGTTTTGCGACCCAATATGACCGCGAAGTCATCGGCAAATCTGGCCACATCGCGCAGCAGCACGGCGCGCGGATCGCAACGCAACACCATGCCGTCGAGATACATGAGGCTCTTGATGAGCGGGAAAGCGCCGCGCGGAAACGTCAGGCCGCATCGCACTGCGGCTTTCACCGTCTCCATCATTTGGCGGGTGAGGCTTATATCGCCGACGGAGCGGCCTGCGAAGTCGCGGTAAAGGGCGGAGAAATCGGATTTAAACGCGGCATGTTGTTTGGCGGTCAGTGGCGTGGTGGAAACATCAACCAACCGCTGCGCGGCGCGCGGCAGGTTGCCTTCCCCGAGCGCGACCATCATGTCGAACAGCGCGCGGGCAAAGACCGGAGGCACAGTTTCGATGTTGGCGTTGTCGAGAAACCAGAAATGCCCGTCGCGCCAGATGACATTGCCGGGGTGCAAGTCTCCATGAAACTCGCCGCGCACGAAGAGAAAGTAGCCGTGAATGCGAAACAGTTCGAGCAACACGTCGTAAGGCAAAGCGCCGCGGTCCAGCAAGCCGGCCAGCGTCTGGCCTTCGATGAATTCGCTGACGAGAAAGCGGTCGTGGCTGAACTCGGGAAAGAACGCCGGGAAGTTCAGGCGTTGCAGGTGGGGCAGCGTATCCCGGCACTCCGAGGCCAGGCTGGCAAGACGCGCCGCGCCGGCGGGCTCGGCGAGGAAGTTCATCGCTGTGAGCGTCTGGCGCTCGACCGCCTCGAGCGTGCCGATGGGGTCGGCGAGTTGCTCCAATCGCGCATAGATGCTCACCGCGAACCGGAGCAAACGCCGCGCCCGGCGCACGTCGGCTAAAAATTCTTCGCGCGCGTCGCGTCGCGACATTTTCACCACCACCTGCCTTCCGTCGCGCAACGTTGCACGGTGCACCTGGCCGAGCGAGGCCGACGCGAGGGGGGCAGGGTCGCGGACATGGAGCGCGGCTTCGAACGCGGCTGGCGACAACTCGCGCCAGCGCCGGTCGAAATCGCGATTCTTGAGGGGTTCGGTGCGCTGAAGCAGTCGCGAAAGTAGCGCGCATTTCTCCGGTCCGACGAGGTCCGGACGCACCGCGTACATCTGCGCGATTTTCACCGCCAGCAGGCCCATCCGCTCGATGACCGCAATGTCGAGCGGCGCTTGCGCGGAGAGCAAAGCGCGGAACAGGCGGGCAAAGTCGAATGTGGTCATGAGGCGGGTTGCCCGCGATTCTCAACGCGGCGACGACGGCCTCAAGCCGAGCATGGCGGCGGCGTTGGCCAGCAGACCGCGCCTGTGGATTGGCTCCCCGTCGGCGGCCAAGCTGTCGCGACTGGATTCGCCCGGTATCGCGCCGGAGACGCCGAGGTCTTCCAGCAAGAGTCGCGAACTGATTCGCGCGCTCTCGAAAATCACCGGCAGGCCGCTGCCCGGATGTGTGCCGCCACCGGCAAGATAAACGCCGTCAAGGTCCTCAAAGCGATTGTGCGGGCGCAGGTGCAACATCTGGTCGAGTGTGTGGGCGAGGTTGAAGGTCGCGCCGCGATAAATCTCGTAGCGCGCGTCCCACTCCGCCGGGGTGATGACCCGCTCGTATCTGATCCGGCTCGGGTCCAGGTCGTAACCGGCTTTCTTGATTTGTTTGAGAAGCAGGCCGCGAAAGCGCGTCCGCTCGCGCGACCAGTCCACGTTCGGATGCTGGTTCGTCACCGGAGCCAGGACATAGAGCGTCGAGTGTCCGCGCGGCGCGAGGCGCGGGTCGGTCACGCAGGCGTTTTGGACATAAAAGCTCGGGTTCTCGCTGAGCACGTGTTTGTTCTCGATGTCGTCGAGGTTCTGCGCGTAGTTCTCCGCGATGTGGATGGTGTGATGCGGCAAGCCGAACGTGCCTTCCACCCCGAGATACATCATGAACGTCGAACAGGAGTATTTTTTCCCCGCTAGCTTTTCGTTCGTCCAGCGCCGGCGCAGATGGTTCGGAACGAGGCGTTCCATCGCGCGGGCGAAGTCGGCGTTCACCACGACCGCGTCAGCGGTGTGAACGCCGCTCCGCGTGCGCACGCCATTCGCGCGACGGCCGGCGAACAGGATTTCCTCCACCGGCTCATTCAGGCAAATCTCCACGCCCAGGCGCCGGGCCACACGCGCCATCGCCGCCGTCACCGCCGCGCAACCGCCGATGGGATGAAACACACCGTACTCATATTCAAGAAAGCTCAGAATGCTGAACAGGCTCGGGCAGCGGAACGGTGACATGCCCAGATATTTCGACTGGAAACAGAAGGCGAGCCGCACGCGCTCGTCCTTGAAAAAGCGCCTGAGGTAAGTGTCAACCGATTGATGCGGCCGGAGCATCGGCAGCATTTTCAGCAGGCGCATCTGGAGCAAGTCCTGCCAGCCGAGAAACGGATTCTCGAGACACGGCTGCATCATGTGGAGCTTGGTTCGGTTCTCGGCGAGAAAGCGGCGGAAGCCCGGGGCGTCCGCGGGTGCGAGCGCGGCAATCTGCCGCTCCATCGAGGAGACGTCCGGCGTGCAATCGAGTTGGCCGCCCGCGCCAAACTGAATCCGGTATTGCGGATCAAGCCGCGCCAGTTCCACCTCGTCGCGCAGGTTTGCACCCGCCGCGGCGAATATTTCTTCCAGCACGCGCGGGTAGAGGAAAAACGTCGGGCCGAGGTCAAACTTGAAGCCGCCGGCCTCGATGCTCGACGTGCGGCCGCCAATCATCGGCAGACGTTCGAGAATTTTCACGCGGACTCCCGCCGCCGTGAGTTGAATGGCCGAGGCCAGGCCGCCTGGACCTGCGCCAATGATGAGCACTTGCTTAGTCATGCTGGATGCGAGTTTGGGAACGACGACCCACCGGAACCGCCACCCAAACTGCCCGTCGAATCGCCCAGCGAGCACATGGGTGGCGCGTGTTCATTTTCCGGCCTTGCATCGTTTCATTTTGAATTTTATCGCCGTGAGTTCCGCGTTTGATGTCGCGATTGTCTATTTTTTGTCTATATTTTGTTTGATTGTCAATATTTTGTCGTAAAATGATTTTCAAGCAGGTGCCGGTTGAGAAAAAGCCTGATCCGGCGCATTATCATGCATTTCCCGGTGATCACGGGAAGAGTTGGCAAAATTAAGGTTGCACCAGCACCGGCCTTGTCTATTATTTGTCTCAATTCATGACTGAGGCACATCACACGATCAAATCAGTGGTCAACCGCACCGGATTGAGTGCCCACGTCATCCGTGTTTGGGAGAAGCGCTATCTCGCCGTGAAGCCGGGACGGACGGTTACGAATCGGCGGCGATACTCGGACGATGAGGTGGAGCGACTGGCGCTGCTGCGCGACGTGACCCGAGCCGGACATGGCATCGGTGCGGTCGCGAAATTGCCGGTGGAAAAATTGCGGGAGCTGGCCAATCACTCGCCGGCCTTCTCCGGGCACTCCACCATCACAAAAGGCGCTCGAACTTCACAGGCCCTTCTTGATGAGTGCATCGAGGCCGTCCGCCGACTTGACTCGCCTGCGCTGGAGGCGGCGCTGAAACGCGGCTCGGTCGAGCTGGGCGCCCAAGGATTGCTGCAGCGGCTCATCGCGCCGCTGGTGCAGATCATCGGCGAACTCTGGCGCAACGGAACAATTACCGCCGCGCACGAGCACTGCGCCAGCGCAGTGATCCGAGTCTTCCTGGGTCACGCCGCGCGATCCTTTCACAGCGGGGAAGGCGCGCCTGTTGTCGTGGTCGGCACCCCGAGCGGCCAGTTGCACGAACTGGGCGCGCTGCTGGCTGGCGCTTCCGCCGCAAACCTTGGCTGGAACGTCACGTATCTCGGCGCGAGCTTGCCTGCGGCTGAGATTGCCGGCGCCGCGCGGCAGAATCGCGCGCGAGCCGTTGCGTTGAGCCTGGTCTATCCCGAAGACGATGCGCGATTGGAGAGCGAACTGGCGCGTCTGCGTGAGCTGCTGCCGGCGGAGGTTTCATTACTCGTCGGCGGCCGCGCCATGCCCGCCTATGGCGAAAGCTTGACACGAGTTGGCGCGCTTCAGATCAAAGATCTCGACCACCTTTGCACGACGCTGGATGAGTTGCGCAAGCCGGCGCGGAACGCGGCCCGCTGACACTCCTGCCCGCTTGGGCGCGCTTTCCTGCGGCGGTCCAAACTCGGTTCGCCGGTGAGGGGATGGGCGCGGCCTGGGACTTGCTTGTCAGGAAGATGTTATGACGATGTTTGTGGTCATGCCTTCAGCGGCGGTCTTCAAAAGGGCCAAAAACGCTGCCATTCCCTTCGAAACCCTTGCTCAAACACGCGCAAACTTTTCATAAACAAAGCATTATGTAACAATCTATGAATGTAATTCAGGCGAATTGCCGGACGCGGTTCACCGCGACGGATGTCGAATTCATCGTCAGTGTTCTCGGACCAAAGGTCGGGCAGGCCGATTGTTTGGTAAAGCTTCTCGCCGACGAGCAAACCCGCGACCTGATCCTCGATGATGAGGCTCTGCTTCATGCGTTGTTGGAGCATCGCGGTTGCCTTCAAGTTTCCTCCCATTTTTATTTTTACGTCCTCGTTCGGCAGGTGTTTCGCCGCGCGGGCATTGAAAGTCGCGCCGTGGCGGACTATGTGGCCGAGGTGCTGGCGGAGTTCTCCCGCGCCGACCGCGCGGCCTGCCGACTGCCCGGCCAGAGCCACCCGCTCGAGTATTTCTTCGAGATTCTGGCGGCGATGCAGAACGCGACC
>CAZMLP010001069.1:0-3535 GCA_964566745.1 uncultured Verrucomicrobiota bacterium
CCTTTTTGATGCACATTCCGGTTTTGCGCGAGTTTATCGCGTGGAATTGCGCCATGCTGATCGAGAAGGCGCGGTAGCGTTTTAAAGCGCAAGGGGAGCGCGTGCTCTCTTAAGGGGTCCCTTTTTCCCTCGTTTTCCGCATGAAGGTTGCGGGCTTGCTTTTCGTCCAAAAAAAGGCCGATATTTGGGACGACACCCGAAGAAGCACCCGACGCAATGCCTTGTTCGCCCGCCAGGCCTTTCGCGCGGGGCCGAGCCAGTGTATGGCTTGGCCTCGGGGCTGTGCTTTGGGCGAATTTAATCCAGGCGGCGCCGGCCCCGGTTTCCTTTCGGAACGATGTCATGGCCGTGCTGGCCAAGGCCGGATGCAATGCGGGCGGTTGCCACGGAAACAAGAACGGCAAGGCCGGTTTCAAACTTTCCTTGCGGGGCCAGGATCCCGATGCCGATTACCAGGTTCTGACCCGCGACGCCTTTGGGCGGCGTATCAACATCTTCGAGCCGGAGGAAAGCCTCTTGTTGCTCAAGCCCACCACAAAAGTGGCGCACGAGGGCGGGTTGCGGTTCAAGAAGGACTCCGAGGAATACGCCATTCTCAGCCAGTGGATTGCCGCCGGCGCGCCCCGCGACCCGGTGGCCACCCCCGAGGTGAAAAGCTTGCAAGTCACGCCGTTGGAACGGGTGCTGATCGAGCCGGCGGACCACGTGCAATTGAAAGTGCGGGCGATTTTCTCGGACGGCACGGAGCGGGACATCACCTCGCGCGCGGTGTACGAGCCCGCTAACACGCTGGCAAAGGCAAGCCACGACGGCTTGGTGACGGCACAAGGCCAAGGAGAGGTGACGGTGCTGGTCCGTTATCTGCAACTGCAGGTTCCGGTGCGGCTGGCCTTCATACCGGCGCGGCCGAACTTCAAGTGGTGCGGCGCGCGTCCCAACAATTTCGTGGACGGGCAGATTTTCTCCAAATTGCGGTCCTTGCGGATCAATCCCTCCGAGTTGTGCACCGACACGGTGTTTCTGCGCCGGGCTTATCTTGATCTGCTCGGCGTTTTGCCCACCCCGGACGAGGCGAAGGCGTTTGTGGCGGACAGGCATCGCGACAAGCGGGCCAAGCTGGTGGATCAATTGTTGGAGCGGCCGGAGTTCGCTGATTTTTGGGCGTTGAAGTGGGCGGACCTGTTGCGCGCCGAGGAAAAATCGCTCGACCGCAAAGGGGTGCAAAATTTCCACCATTGGATACGCCAATGCATCGCGGAAAACATGCCGCTGGACCAGTTTGCGCGGGAAATCATCAGCGCGCGCGGCAGCACCTACACCAGCCCGGCGGCGAACTATTACCGCGCCCTGCGCACGCCCGTGGCCCGGGCGGAATCCACCGCGCAAGTCTTCCTCGGCACGCGCTTGCTTTGTGCCCAATGCCATAACCACCCCTACGACCGCTGGACGCAGGATGATTATTACGGCTGGGCGAGCGTGTTCGCGCGGGTGAATTACAAGGTGCTCGAAAACAAACGCAACGACGGTCTGGACACGCATGAATTCAATGGCGACCAGATCGTTTTCATCGCGCGTGAAGGGGACGTGACCAACGCCCGCACCGGCAAACCGGCAGCCCCGCGCTTCCTCGGCGCGGCTCAAATCCTCGAGCCTGCCGGCGTGCCGGACGAGACTGACCGGCTCGACGCGCTCGCGGCGTGGTTGACCAGCCCGGCAAACGAGCGCTTCGCCAAGTCGCAGGTCAACCGGATCTGGTTCCACCTCATGGGCCGCGGCATTGTCGATCCGATTGATGATTTTCGCCCCACGAACCCGCCGTCGCACCCCGCCCTGCTCGACGCGCTGGCGGCGGATTTCGTGAAGCACAACTATGATTTGCGGCACTTGATCCGCGTCATCATGAACGCGCGCGCGTATCAACTTTCGCCAGAGCCGAACGACTCGAACCGCGCGGACGAGGTGAATTACTCGCACGCGCTGCCCCGCCGGCTCGGAGCCGAGCAATTGCTGGACGCGGAGCATCAGGTCACCGGTGTGACGACGCATTTTGCCGGATATCCGGCGGGCTTGCGCGCGGGACAGCTTCCGGGCGTCGCGGCCTTGCCTCGCAAAGAAATGCGCCACGCGGACGCGGAAAAGTTTTTGGCCATCTTCGGCAAACCGCAACGCCTCCTCACTTGCGAATGCGAACGCTCGGGGGAAACGACAATGGGCCAGGCGTTTCAATTGATCAGCGGACCGTCGATCAATGACCTGCTCACGACACCCGATAACCGCCTCGGCCAGTTAATCGCCTCCAACAAATCGAACGATCAAGTGCTGGACGATCTTTATTGGAGTGCGTTGAGTCGGCCACCCACCACTGCCGAGCGATCTCGCATGATCGAGTACCTCAGTCGCGCCAAGGATCGGCGCCAAGCGTTGGAAGACCTTGCATGGGGCCTGCTCAACGCGAAGGAGTTCGTGTTGCGGGAATAGTTGCTGTGAACGCGAACCAACAATCGTCACGAAAGATTTGGACATGAACACGTCAGGTTCCTTCGCCTGTCCTGGCTTCAATGCCGACCGCTTGTCTCGCCGCACGCTGATCAAAGTCGGTGGTCTCGGCATGCTGGGTCTTACGCTGCCCGGCATCTTGCGCGCCGAGGCGTTGAAAAAGGGCCCGCTCGCCAAGGCCAAGTCGGTCATCTTTCTTTTTCAATATGGCGGGCCGAGCCATATCGACATGTTCGACATGAAGCCCGACGCGCCGGAGGCGATTCGGGGGCCGTACAAGCCGATTTCGAGCAGCGCGGACGGGATTCAGGTTTCCGAGCGATTGCCGCTCACGGCGAAGGTCATGGACAAGGTCACGCTGATCCGGTCCGTGTACCACACGATGAAGAACCACAATTCGGCCGGCTACTACGCCCTCACGGGTCATGAGCCGCCGACGGACGACCAGCGGTTGCGCGACTCGATCGAGCTGTTTCCCGCCTTCGGTTCCGTGGTGGACCGTCTCTCTCCGACCGGCAGCGAGATGCCGACCTTTGTTTCTTATCCGCATGTGATCGCGGATGGCTCGATTACTCCGGGACAGCACGCCAGTTTCCTCGGCAAGGCGCACGACCCGCTCTTCATTCCGCAGGATCCAAACGCCCCGGATTTTGGTCTGCCGGAATTGAGTCTGCCCGCAAATCTCACCTTCGAGCGGCTTCAAGCGCGGCGCGAGTTGCAGCAACTCATCGACCGGCAGGCGCGCATGCTGGATTATTCCGCCGCCGCGCAAGGTCTCGACTCCTACTACTCCAAGGCGCTCGCGATGCTGAACTCTACCCGGCTCCGCGAGGCATTCAATTTGTCGGCCGAGTCACCGGGAGTGCGGGACAGTTACGGGCGGACGACCTACGGGCAGGGTTGCCTCCTCGCGCGACGATTGGTCGAGGCGGGCGCGAAGTTTGTCACGGTCTATTTCTCGAAGGACATTGGTGGCCAGAGCACAACCTCCGGCGGCTGGGACACGCATGGGTTCAACAACACGCGCATGTTTCCCATC
>CAZMLP010001070.1:0-2929 GCA_964566745.1 uncultured Verrucomicrobiota bacterium
CGACCATTTCCTTCAGCTTGTCGCTCCGCAACACATAGTCTTGGATGCCCTTGGCGGCAGCCACGACAACATATTTCATCCCTGATTCCATTGCCTCACTCCTCCTCCCAAAGCAGCTTCAAGACTTGCCAGCCGACAATGCGATCTGCAGCCACAGCCTCGCCCGGTGCAGGTCGGTAGCCGGCGGTATATTCGGGCGCGACCACCCAACATTCGCCAACCTCCTGGCCGTCAAGGCTTGGCAGCCCGGCAGGACCAACCGTCAAAGCCGGACGCTCCCGTGCCGGGGTAAGATCCATCCCGCAAAGCTCGTTGGCAAGAGCGAGCGTTTGCGTGTGCCCCCAAAATGACATCGCCGTCGTCTCGGATAGCCTGGCGCGCAGAGTGCCCAGGCTCTCGGGCGTCATGACCACCCTCCTTTTCACCTGCCCCAAGGGAAAGCTGTTGCCGATGAGAATCACCACCGTTTTGTGAACTGCTTTTAAGTAGGCTGACTTAGAGGGTTGTCTCAGGTGCCGGATTCGTCAAGGAGATTTCGGCGGAGGCGCGGAGTGGGTGAGCGAGCCTTCCTGCGCGCACCCCGGTTTTCACTGGGGTCCGCAAAAGAGGTGTCACGGTCAATGATCAATCCTAACGACACATTTGGCCGGTCAGTTTGCGGGCCGGCAAACCATGCAACAAATCAGGAATCAACGCAAGGGCGACAGCATCTGTTTTCTGGTATGATAGGGGTACAAGAGGAGTTTATTAATTCTAACAGCATCATCATGGAGAAACGATTTGAGCAGGCCGGTGAAACGCGTAGTAATTCGTTTGCGGATTTCTCTGAATTCGAGCAACAACGATTGTCCACAATTGAAAGTCTGGAGGGCGGGCCCGAGTCCGGAATGAACAGGAAGGATTTATCCACCTTCACCAATGGCTCGCTGCCCTGCAGCTTCCACATTCTAATCTCTACCGGGTGGGCCGGGTCCGGCGCATGCCGCTGCCCTTCGGGCCACAGCAGTGAATAAACAAAGAAAGAATTGGTAGTGGCGATCACATAACCCGGCTTGTTCACATGAAGAGGCCTGCGGCGTCAAACTCAGCTTGGTCACGCCTGGCTCCAGATGCTTGGGCCACGAAAACGTCCCTTCCTCCAGTCGTTTGAGGCAGGCAACACACTGCCACAGGAGCCTACGTGCTTCATATGCAACTCATTACGGTTTGGTCTTTGTCCTCACGCGGACTTCTCAGCCCGAGTTTTGCCTGTTGAACGCGAGATTTTACTTCCGGTCGTTCCAGTTCGGCGCGCTCAATCATCCAAGGCAGACCGCCAGCAATTTGACGCGCGCCAAGTTTGCCTTGTTTGACCATCGTCCTTACCACGGCCACACTGACACCCAACTCCGCCGAGGACTCTTCCATCGTGAGCCACGGGCGAGTCCTGCCCAGCGGGAACACTTCGATCTTGTGCTGGTTGCGGAAGGTTTTCACGCGTGTCTCACTCCAACCGTTTCCAGGTCCCGTGTGCGATCCAATCCGATTGAGCATTTGCGCGATATGACGGTCCGGCCATCCGCTCGCAAGTTCCCGGACCAAACTCACGGTTTCCTCGCTGGCGGCGTTTTTGTTTTGTCCCACCTTGTTCTTGGCCACCGTCAGTTCGGTGTGCGCCCCGCCGGCCCAATGGATCGTGAGTTCCACCTGGCCGATTTCGTTGTCAACCCGAACCAGGATCTCGCGAATGCCCGTTCGTATAATTCGCTTCTTCAACTCAAGCGGCGCGCAAGGGTCATCCCAAAGGACTCGCAAATTGGAGCCGAGTGACAAAATCTGTTCTCTCTCTTCGGCGCTCAACGCCTTACTCTCCCCGGTCGCTTCCGCGAGGCGAGCCTCGGATTCGCCGACATTTGCCAACGCCGCGTTCCAGCGCGTTTCCAATTCCGCCGCAACCAGTCGGTTGGCGGGATCGACCGCGTCGTATTGGCGTTGCGCTCGGTCAGCTTCATAGCGAGCCTTCTCCAACGCAATTTCCAGTTGTCTGCGCTTTTGTTCAGTCTCCGACTTCACACCAGCATGGGCTTGGATCGAGGCTTCCACTGCGAGCGGCTCGCACGCCTCCAAAAGCTCGGCCTCAACCGCTTGGTCAATGCGGAACGCCGCAAAGGAGGAACAGACCGGCTTGCCTTGTTCACGCGTTCCCGTCATGCACTGATAACGTCCATTTCGGCCTTCGCCGCCCCGGTAGGCAACCGACAGCTTCAGCCCGCATTTGGCGCAGCGAAGCAGCCCGGAGAGCATGGCGCTGCCACTGCGAGGCGCCCCTGGACGCCCGGCGTGCGATTTTGTGCTGTTCGAGTTGAGCCGTTCCAGATTCTTCACGTAACGATCCCAAGTAATGTATCCGGCGTGGTGGTGCTGGATCAACACGGACCATTGATCCATCGGCAGACGGCGTCCCGTTTTCTTGCGCGGCCGGCCATTCACCAGGCTGGTTTGCGAACGACTCCTGCCATGGGCAAAAGCTCCGGCGTAAGTCGGGTTCTTTAAGAGCCTCAGCAAGTGCTGATAATCTGGCAGCCGCCAATCGATTTCATCGACGCCCTGGCGGCGCCGCCGGCGTGGGAAGCGAATCTGCTCTTGGTGATACCAAAGCAAAACCTGGCGTAGCGTGCCGACCGCCTCAAACCGTTCGAAGAAGGTTCGTAGCGCCTCCTGGATTTGACGGTCAGGAGTGAGTTCGATGCCCGTCTCGCCGCACCGTTCGTATCCGATGGGAACCATCGTCATCACCTCTCCTCGCTGGACCTTTTGCCGATACGCTTCCTGGGCGCGCTGACGCAGTATTCCGATCTCAAACTCGCTCATCGTGCCCTTCAGTCCCAAGAGCATACGGTCGTTGAGCAATCGTGGATCGTAAATGCCCTCCGCATCGATAACGATCGTT